>JAQURJ010000052.1 GCA_028715705.1 Phycisphaerae bacterium
GTAGCCGTTGTTTATGCTGCGCAAAAATAATTTGCCGACACTTGAAACACCAGATACAATGTTGCGGAAAGCGGTATCGCTATTTGAAAATCGGCAGAGCAAATCAAGTGCCGAACAGGATTGGGACGGCCACCCATTTTCTCCCTGTTTTTTTCATTTAATACTTTCGGCTTTTCGCATAGCGTTATATGATGAGCAAACCCAGCTGCTATTTTTCCTGCTAATTTTGACATGAATGAAAAAATATAAAACTATTGTGAACCTGTCAAGAAAAAACGGGCGCTATCCAGAGTCGCATATAACAACATTGATTCCAGCTTTCGCTGGAATGACAACACACAAAATGAAGTTTTATGGAGTACTATAAATTGCCGCTGTTGGAGTTCTGGTATTGCAAACGTGTATTTTGCGGTGACAGGCAGAAATGGCGGTATGTCTTTTGAGCAAGGCGGATATTTCTTTTGTAGGAAAGATTGGCCATCATCGCGACAAGAGGGCTTCGCTTTTGCAAAAAGTTGCCGCACAGCCGGCTAACAATTTTCCGTACTGAATAAAAGATTTTGTCGCAGTGTTCGATCTCTTTTATGACGCCATCCCTGCATAGCTGCTTGTAATGCGCAACCGGAAATGTAAGCGTGTAATACTTCCAGTCATCGGGGAAAGAGTTAGCCGCTATCCTGCTTTCCGATTCCATTTTTTTCCAGAGATTGGTTCCGGGAAGAGGCGTCAAAATCATTGTGTTCAGTAAATCAATGCCGTAGGAAATTGCCGCTTGGGCTATGCTTTTGCCGATTCCGGGGCGGTCGATATCAAGACCTATAATGAAAGAGCCGACCACGAGCATACCGTGCTGTTTTATCTTGCGAACTGATTCTTTCATATTCCTGTTTTTGGCCAGATTGAACTTTTTGCCTATTTCGGCCAGACCTTCGGTAGTCGGCGATTCGAAGCCGACAAAGACACCTCTACATCCGGCCTTGTAAGCAAGCGTCAGTAATTCTTCATCATCGGCTATATTGATCGTAGCCTGTGCGATCCACTTTTTATTAACCCCTGCGGCAATCATCGCGCGAAACAGTTCCTTGGCCCTGATGATATGTTTTTCATTCGCTCCAATGAGATTGTCGTCAACTATCAAAACATATTTTTCCCTGATGGTCTTAAATTCCTGCACGACGTCTTCAATTGGTCTTGCCCTATATCGTGAGCCGTTGAAAGCCGCAACACTACAGAAGCTGCAATTAAGCGGGCAGCCGCGCGTGGTCTGTATCGAGCCGAAAAAGTATCCATAAGGCAGCAGGTCGTGTTTTGTCATCGGGATGTGCTTCATATCCACATGTTCGCCCGCATAAACTTGCTTTAAGTATGCGTTCTGGAAATCAGCTAAAACTTTCGGCCAGATAAGTTCCGCTTCGCCGGTAACAACCGAATCGACGGAACCAAGAGCTTCCTGCTGGCACATGGTAGCGTGGATGCCGCCCATTATTACCGGCACTGACCGGCTGCGAAATATCGCGGCTATTTCGTAAGCGCGGCAAGCCTGAGCGGTGAAGGCGGTGACGCCTACCAAATCAGGGCGAGGCATTGAATCATAGTCGGGGTCGCTGATATTTTCGTCAATAATTTTTACGTCCCATTCAGGCGGAGTAGCCGACGCAATCGCTAAAAGACCCAGCGGTTTCCATATCCTATAATGATTCCAGCGGTTATTACGAATGTTGCCGATACTAACAATCGGATTACGTGGATTAATCAAATAAAGCCGCACAATTTACCCCAATTAAACATAAACGACTCTCGATTAAAAAATCCTCTAATTTGTCAATCAGAAAGTCGTCAATTCAGATGAGAAGTGTATATAAAAACCCGGGCATTGTCAACCCTTGCATATCAGTGCAAAGAGACCATCCCCGGAAAATTACTTGTCGAAAAGTTGAAAGAATTTACCTTGGCGATAAGCAGCAAGAAAAGCGTAGCGAACAATCTTTAAATTATTTGCCAGCAGAAGTTTAATAAGTGAACATTTCAGCGGTCAGATCTTAAAAGACATGATGGATCGCGAATTTGTTTTTTTGCTCTTCGGACATCTGGTTGCGATGCACATGACAATAGGTCTCATGGTTGTATATGCTCAGCGTGCGTTCGCAGAGTGGAAAACTGCATTTCCTGCCCTCAGCGGAAGTTTTTAGTGGTTTTTTCATGTTTACTCCTAATCGGAGGATGAAACAAAAAAAAGGCCCTGCCCTTCGGCAGAGCCTTTCGATTCTTTTAAGCCATTTTGGCTTATGAGGCTAAAGTTACGTTATTTGCGCATGGGCCCTTTTTGCCCTCGCCGATTTCGAACTGAACCTTCTGGTTTTCCTGAAGCGACGCATAGCCGCCAGTTTTGACCTCTGAATGATGGACGAACAAATCATTGCCGCCGTCATCAGGTGTAATAAAACCAAAACCTTTACTGTCATTGAACCATTTTACTGTACCTGTACCCACTACTACTACTCCCTGGCCGATACGCAGACCATAAATTAAGGAAAATCTCTCGTTTTAATTTTGTTGGAACATACTCTTGAGAGACGAAAGGATATACCCCATGGACTCGCATTATACCACAAATAACAGCCAAGTGTTAAAAAAAATAAAAAATATGTAAATGCTCAGGATTTGGGAATTGCGGGAAAAGGGCCTAAAATCCCATATTCTTTAGTTTTTCGATGGTCAGGGCGTCTTTTTTTGCTGTTCCGAGCATATTTTCAATCTGGCTGCGGATGGTTTTAGTAATTAAATCGACCTCGATATTGACCTTTTTGCCTGCGCTGCTTGTGGAGAGGTTGGTATTTTGCCAGGTATGCGGAATGACGGCTATACGGAAGCTGTCGGGTTCGATAGAAGCGATTGTCAGGCTAATGCCATCGATGGCGACTGAGCCTTTGGGGACGAGCTGGGCGATTGTTTCCGGCGCTGCCGAAAACCACACATCGCGAAAACGCCCTTTATCCTCAACCCTCTTTATTGAGCCGGTGCCATCCACATGGCCGAGTACAAAGTGCCCTCCGAACCTGTCATGGGGGGCAATCGCCCGTTCAATATTAACTTTATCCGCTGCTCGCAGACTGCCGAGGGTTGATTTTTCCAGTGTTTCACCGCTTACATCGAAATCGGCTGTGGTACCGCCTATTTTTGTGACGCTGAGGCACGCACCGTTTACGGCGATGCTGTCGCCGATTCTCACGCCATCTGCTGCCGTTTTCAGGTCGATAGCCAATAAAAGGCTGTCTGCTGAACCGCGGCGGATGGTCGTGATCGTTCCAATTGTTTCTATCAGTCCGGTAAACATAAAATTTTATTGATTCCTAATACCGGTTTACTTAAACTTGGATTATCAGTTATTTATAGAAAAATGTCAATTATAAGGATTACGAGCAATCATGAATACTTTCTGGCCAAGGGTAATACTGGTAACGGCGGCTTTGACGGGTCTTTTTGTCGCGGGTATTTTATTCACTTCTAAAAAAGACAAAAGCTATCCCACAGGCCGAAGCCTAAAATTTACAGAAACTACAAAATCCTATCAGGATGTTATCGATGAAGACGAAAAGCGATTTACCGAACCCATTGAAACTCAGCCTCAGCCGCGACGACGCAGAGGGCAAGCCGCTGACCAGAACGAGCCGATGATGGCCGTACCGCAGTTTAGAGAAATGCTGCCGGAGGAAAAATCCCAGGCCGAAGAATTGTACGAAATGGCCAAGCAGTCATATAAAATGGGACGGCTTCCGGGGATGACATTCAAAAAGGCGGTCGATTATTGCCGCGATATCATCGAAAAATTCCCCGGAACAGAATACGAATACAGGGCTCGCAAGATGCTCGGCGATATACCAGAGCGATATAAGGAAATGTACAATATAACGCCGGAGGAAATAAATCCTCGGAATTAGGAATAGGAATGGGGTATAGGAACAACGAACTACAAACAATGAACCAAAAACTTTCAAGGACGAAAAATGGAGACCGCGACAAGAAGCATAACGGATGTGCCGGTACTTAACATAACCGCAAAATGCCTGCCCGAGGCGTGGGAAAAGGCAGTTCTTTCCGTTTGGGATAACGGTCTTGCCATAAAGACCCAGTATGATAAACCCGATGACCCGCCAAGCCGCGACGCAACCGTGATGATTACCGTGGCTAACCCATTCGCGGAACCCCGGATACATAAAAATTTCCCCGGCGGCCCAGCCGAACTGGAAGCTTATCTGCAGGAAGTTGTGGGCGGGATCCACGACCATTGGATAGACCCTGCCGCGGGTAAATGGACATATACTTATCATGAGCGGTTGTTCGCGTATTGTCCGGTGGAGAATATTCGCAATGCCGATTCACCGAAACCATTCAAAAAGGTTGACCAGATACAATATATCATAGACGCCCTGAGCGATGTGCATCATACCCGGCGGGCGCAGGCGATAACGTGGATGCCCACAGCTGACCCTCAGACCGATGACCCGCCCTGTTTGCAGAGGATTTGGTGCCGTCTTGTCGAATCCGACGGGAAATTTTCTCTGAATATGAATACGCACTGGCGAAGCCGCGATCTTTATAAGGCCTGGTTTATGAACGTTTATGCCCTGACGGAGCTTCAACGGATCATAGCTAATAAAATTTCCGAAAAAATTGGGGAAAAGATCACTGTTGGCCGTTATGTCGATATTAGTGATTCATTGCATATCTACGGCAGTTATTTCAAAGAGGCTGGTGCGGAAATTGAAAAAATGCGGTCAGGCTCATTCGAGCAGCGGGCATGGAACACTGATCATCCGGCATTTTTGATGATGACTGAAGAAGCCCGGCAAAACCTTGCCAATGACCCGGATTTTTACGCCAAAGCTCAAGGTTGAAAAAAAAACGCAAGACCTGACAGGGAGGGAACAAGGGGCAACTGCCAAGCCCTGCGTTAAATTCAGGCAGAACCAAGGCGGAGGGAGAGAAAAAAGCATACTTGGCTCTACCTTTGTCTATACGTTCTAAAATGATATTGGTTTTTGGTGGGCGAATTTTGCGCATAAAAAAACAGGACTGGGTGCGGAGGGAGGGAGGAAGCGAAAAACCCAGCCCTGTAAAGAGCTAATCATTAAATCCACAATCGTATTTTCCCACAACCGCATCCTATTGTCAATACTTTTTTTTTGAAAATTCTCTCATTTTTTTTTGAAGAGACTGCGAGGATAAAGTGTTGAGGGTATAACCAGCTTCTCCAAAAATTATGACAGTATCATGGTAACATAGATAGCGTAATTATTCGTACGCCGCTGCTACCGAAAAATGTTCTCATTTGGCTATTTACAGCTTTTTTTGTTGTTATCAACAGTTTTTTTGACGTTATCACAAATTAATTTTGACTGCAAACCGAATCCAAATTACATTAGGATTTCGAGGTTAAAATTTTCAAAAGGCCACTGAAATGTCAAACATCTACCATGTTAAAAAAACCGGCGACTTGGAAATTGACGCCCAATGGGAGAAAAAAATATGGAAAAACACGCAACCCCTTGAAATTACTAACTTTATGGGTGAAATGCCGTCTCATTTTCCTAAAGTCGAGGCCAAAGTGCGTTATGATGAAAACAGTATTTTCGTCATTTTCCGCGTCGAAGACCACTACGTCAGATGTGTGGCTGAAAATCATCAGGACATGGTATGCAGCGATTCCTGTGTTGAATTTTTCTTCACTCCGTCCAGCGATTTGGCAGAAGGTTATTTCAATCTCGAAGCCAACGCCTGCGGCAAGATACTGCTATACCATCAATTAAGCAGAGATACAGGCCGCAGGGTACTGGCTGTAGATGACATCGAAAAGATCGAGACAGCTCATACCTTAAACGGCATCATTGAACCGGAGATAGAAGAGCCGACTACCTGGACGCTCGAATACCGTATTCCGCTGGTAATGGTGGAAAAATATGCCCCGATTAAAAAACCCGCGCCGGGCGTTATCTGGCGGGCAAATTTTTACAAATGCGCCGACCGCTGCTCACATCCGCACTGGCTGACCTGGTCCAAAGTTGGTCTGCCAAAGCCCGATTTCCACCAGCCGCCGTTTTTCGGCAAACTTGTCTTTGAGAGCTGATATAAGATGGTATATGATTGTCGCCTGGTTTGTGAAAAACAAAAAGCTGATATTCCTCTGCAAAATCTCACCCAGTATTTTTCACAAATGCACGGTGTTACCATTTTGGGAGCCAATGTCACCGGCAGCGAAAGCGATCGGTTCAGTTATTGGATGGCTGCGCCCCGCGATATTTTTGAATTTCTCGATGGCGACACAACCCCTTTTGAAAAACTTGACGGGATTCTGGGCAAATATCGGCTTGTGGAAAAGGGCGACAATTTACCTTTCGGTATTTTTTGCGGGGGATGGGCGGGCTTTTTCGGCTACGAACTGGGCAGGTATATTGAAAATTTACCTCGTACCGCCCGCGACGAGTTGCAAATGCCTTTGATACGCCTTTGTTTTTATGACCGCCTTATCTGTTATGACAACAAAGAAAATTGTTTTTGGCTGATATCGATTGAAATCGAGGGCGATTTAGAACCTGTCCGGAAAAAGCTCAGCTGGCTGCGTTCCGCTATGGAGAAAAGTGCCGATGCCTTGCCAGAAAAATGCCGGGATAGCGATGTTGAAAAAATAGATTTCACCGCAATTGCCTCTAATATGAGCCGAGATTACTACATCGACGCTGTAAAAAAGATCAAGCGGTATATCTATGACGGCGATATCTACCAGGTAAATTTTTCCCAGCGGTTCGAATGCGATTACAAAACCGATGCGGCGAAACTATTTCACTGGCAGAACGCCTTTAATCCATCCGGCTTTGCCGCTTATATCGATACCGGCACGCACAAGATCGTTAGCGCATCGCCCGAAATGTTCATTACCGTCAATAGCAGCCATATCAGCACGCTGCCAATAAAAGGCACACGAAAAAGGCTTTTGCCAGATGATTCGAAAAGCATCGAAATAAACCAAAAAAACTTTGAAGAACTGGTTGCCTGCGAAAAGGAAAAAGCGGAACTCAATATGATAGTCGATCTCGAACGAAACGACCTTTCCCGAATATGCGTTCCCGGCAGTATCCGCTGGAGCGACCGTTTCATTGAAACCTATCCGACCGTTTTTCACGCGCAGGCACTGGTCAAAGGTCTCATCCGTGAAAATATCGATCTCTGCGATGTGCTGCGAGCCGTCTTTCCCGGCGGCTCTATCACCGGCGCACCAAAAATACGCGCAATGGAAATTATTGACGAACTCGAGCCCGCCCAGCGGGGAATTTATACCGGCTCGATAGGATTTATAGGCCTTGACGGCAATACCTGCTTGAATATCGCCATCAGAACCATTATCATCACGTCCGGTACCGCTTATGCGCAGGCCGGCGGCGGCATCGTAGCCGACTCCGACCCGCAGGCCGAATACGAAGAATGCCAGATAAAGGCGCGAGCACTGCTGGCAGGGATAATAAGCTGTCGTTGATAATTAAAAGGAAACGCCAATGAGCGAAAATGTTTTTCTAAATGATGGTATCGTCGATGCCGACAAGGCTTGTATTTCTGTAAAGGATAGCGGCTTTCTCTATGGAGCAGGCCTTTTCGAGACGATGCGGGCAAATAACGGCAAGGTTTTTGCTATCGAAGACCACCTCGACCGTCTTGCCTCAAGCGCAGACAAGCTGGTCATTAATAATCCTTTTACAAAAGAGTCGCTTACCAAATCCATTTATTCCGTTCTCGAAGCTAATAATCTTTGTGATGCTCGTCTGCGGCTTACCCTGAGCAGCGGCGAGATTTCAATCGACAGCCCGCCGACTCCGACTTTGCTGATTACAGCGACAAAGCTCGAACTATATCCAGCCGAATACTACACAAAAGGTATAATGGTAGTCATTTGCCCGTTCAAGCAGAATCCTTACGATATTACCGCAGGCCACAAAACTACCAGTTATTACTCTCGCATCCTTGCCCTCAATATCGCCAAGCAGAACAGAGCAGCTGAGGCCCTGTGGTTTACTGTTACCAACCGTCTCGCTGAGGGCTGCGTAAGCAATGTCTTTGTGATAAAAGACAAAAAACTTTTCACGCCGCCGCTTGCAACCCCCGTCCTTGCCGGTATCGCCAGAAAAACGGTCTGCTCACTGGCGGGTGAACTGGATGTCGAATTAGAGGAAAAAGAACTTGTCATCGACGATGTGCTCGATGCCGACGAAATATTCATAACAAACGTAATCATGAAAGTGATGCCGGTAACCAGCATCGAAAAACATACCGTTGGCGATGGCAAGGTTGGAGATGTAACCGGCCATCTGCAAAAAGCGTTTGACGAACAGATCAAAAAGTATTGCGGAGAGAATAAATGAAAGCAAAGGAAGTGATAAGACGGATAGAAGAGGCTGTACCGCTGCGACTTGCGCAAAGTTGGGACAACGTCGGATTTCTTATCGGCGACGACGAAGCAGGTGTCAAAAAAATGATGCTCACCATTGACATCACCAAAGCCGTTCTCGCTGAAGCCATCGCCGCGAAGGTCGATTTTATCTTAAGCTATCACCCTATTATCTGGGATGGTTTAAAATCAATAACGGCCCAAGGCCCGGAAGCTGTTGTATATGAACTTATCCGCACAGGAATAACTGTTTTTTCCGTCCACACCTCGCTTGATGTTGCCGAAGGCGGAATAAACGATGGTTTAGCGGAAATTGTAGGAATAAAAAATCCCCAGCCGATAGGCGATTATGTCACCGACCCTGCCGCCGACCTCTATAAATTGATAGTCTTCATACCAACCGATGCAGTCAATAAAGTATCGGCTGCCGTTTTTGCCGCTGGCGCAGGGGCAATAGGAAACTACAGTGACTGCGGTTTCAAAACGGCGGGCGAAGGAACATTTCTTCCGCTCGAAGGCTCACATCCGGCCATCGGCAAAAAAGGTAAAGTCGAAACCGTCAAAGAATACCGTTTCGAAACAGTTGTCCCAGCCGCAAGACTCGGTAATGTCCTGAACGCTATGAAAACATCGCATCCTTATGAAACACCCGCCTATGATGTAATAAAGCTATCAAACCCGCGTATACCAATCGGCCTCGGCAGGATGGGCGACCTGAAAGCTCCAACTCCACTCAACAATATTGTGCAACGAATTAAAAAAGTCACCGGCGCAAAAGCTATAGGGATTGTTGGTGAAAGGAATTACAAAATCCGCCGCGCTGCCGTATGTGCAGGCTCATGCGGAAAGATAATTAATTCAATAATTGCCGGCGGCTGCGATCTGTATCTGACCGGCGAACTAAAGCACCACCAGGCACTGGCAGCAGCAGAAGCCGGTTTAACCTGCATTTGCCTTTCGCACACTGTCTCCGAAAGATTTTATCTCAAAAAACTGGCAAAACAAATGCAGACGAACCTCCCTGAAATTGCTATTATAATCAGCAAAAAAGATAAGGACCCATTCCAATGGATGAGCATATAAACGAACAGGAAACGACCGAACAGCAATCTGACCAGACGACAGAACATGAAAAGATCGCTTCGCCGGAAAAAGCCGACCTGCGAAAAGATAATGTTCGCATCGAGAATGTCCCGGAAGAAGAAGATATAGCCGAAGCTATAGAATTTGAGAGGGAACAAATATCGCCGCAGGAAACCGCAGCCGAAGCTGATTTTGAACCCACTCTTGAATCGGTCATTGAAGCAATACTTTTCGCAAGCGACGAATCGCTCACTGCCGCGAGAATTTCCAATATCACCGACGGCTCGACAAAGCAGATAAGCGACGTCGTCAAGCATCTGAACGAAAAATATAAAACCAATAAAAATTCTTTCCGCATCGAAAGAATAGCCGGCGGCTACCAGATGCTGACCCTTCCCGGCTACAATCTCTGGCTGCAAAAACTGCTGCGCGTTCGAAGCGACAACAAGCTGACGGCAGCGGCAATGGAGACGCTCGCTATCATAGCTTATAAGCAGCCGGCCATCCGCGCGGATGTTGAGTCTATCCGCGGTGTGGCAAGCGGTGAAATGATTCGCAGCCTGATGTACAAAGGATTGGTAAAAATTGTCGGCCGTGCCGAAGTCCTCGGTCGTCCAATGCTTTACGGCACGACAAAAAAATTTCTCGAAACTTTCGGCCTCAATTCCCTAAAGGACATGCCCAAAATAGAGGAACTCAAAAAACCACGATCTTGATTTCATCTTTGCTCTTGTGCTCTTTTTAAAATAAAAAAGGGCAGCGGCGATTCCTGGCTGAAGATGGGCGTGATGGAACCGGCTACTGCCCTCAGAGGAGGAGGAGAGTGAGTTAGACTGTTGGTTACAGCATTGTTTCAATATTTACTTGTCATTCTACAATAATGGCGTCGGTCGGACACTGACCCGCGGCTTCGCGGACGTCATCTTCGTATTCGGCTGGGACAGGGTCGATTTTCACTTCGGCAAATTCGTCACCCATTTCAAAGACCACCGGACATATCTCCACGCAGCGGTCGCATGCAATACACTCATCGGTTACGTTTGCTTTCATGATTTACTCTCTACGGCAAAGGTGGCGGGGGCAGCCAGTAAATTTTTAAAGCTTTTTAGGAAAAGTTTTATAAAACTTATCTTGCTGTCCCCCGTCATGCTCTCCCATATTAAGTTTTCAACTTCTGCCGGTTTCCCCGCTAGCCGATTACGAAATTAACAGAACCTGAAACATTAACAATAAGCAAATTCCTCGTTTTACCCCCTACATATTCTCAATAGCGTTACCAACGGTTTCGCCGTGATTAAATCAGATAAAATACGACTACGGCCAAACCTGATAGCATAGAATTTGTATTTATTGGGTGGAAGGGCTTAATCCGCCTCTGGCAGCTATGAAGTCAATCGTTTTTATTTGCAAAGCCGTTAATTCCCAACTCAATGGCCTTGCGAGTCAGTTCAACCAGATTGTTTGCCTGAAGTTTTCTCATTATCCTGGCGCGGTGATCTTCGATGGTACGCACCGAGCGGTGAAGCTGATTAGCGATCTGTTTATTGCTCATGCCTTTGAGGACGAGTTTTAAGACGTTTAACTCTATTTTTGTAAGAATTTTGAAAGCGGTGACATCGATCATTGTCCCCTCTATATATCCTTGTTCCGGATATATCCTTGCCGATACTTTCATACAGATCGGCGATCCGTCGAAACGTTTACCTTCGATCTCAAAGTCGAACCGTTCCCGTTTATTGGAAAGCCGCTCGAGCAATTCCATGCGTCGGAAAGGGTGGTTATACACTTCCATGGTATAATGCTTAAGGCACTCTTCCTTGCTTGGATATCGCATAACCCTGACAAATTTTTCATTGCAGGCCAGCAGTTTGCCGTCGTTAATACGTGTGCGATAGAGAGCTATATGAGCATTTTCGTAAAGCTCCCGATATTTACGTTCGCTTTCAGAAAGTTGCTTTTCAAGATTTTTTATCTGGCTGATTTCCTTTATTGCTCCCGCCAGAGATATCGGTTTGCCCTGTTCATCGCGAATTACTTTTATCGTATCACTCAGCCATATCCAGTTGCCGTTTTTATGCTTGAACCGATATTCGATATTTACTTCGTTGTTGGGGGGAAAGTCACCTTGAAGCTGCTGAAAAATTTCGCGGATTTTTGGGGAATCATCGCTGTGTATCATTTCGAAAATATCGTGAATTGTTTTTGCCTCTATTTCCTCGGGGGTATAACCGGTAACGCTTGCACGGGGCGAATCCAGATATACCCATTGGGAATGTACAAGGTCGTACTGCCAGAAGATGTTGTCAAGGCAATCACAAATATCCCGAAGAAATATTTCGGTTGGATACCTGTCTTTTGGGTCAGTTTTATTTTTTTCTATATCTTTTTCGCCGCTCATACCTTCTCCGCGTCTCGTAAAAGAATATTTATTGCCGACATTTTATGACAAGATACAAGATAATGATACGTGGTAAATACTGAATTTCATCAAAAAAACAGGGATTTCAACAGATTTCAACCTGGGCAATCTTTTGGCAACATAATTGCTACAAAAAAAATACCCAACTTTACATTGAACCTCTGAAAACTGCGTCATACGCAAATTTGGATTACCGCAGCCAACCCCTGACCCTATTTATCAGCGTGGCCGTCGGGATAATTTTCGGTCGTTATCCGACCGCCAGCGCCGCGAAGGTCGATTCAATCGTCGCTCTAAGGCATGATTAAATTTTTTCCATCAAATATAACGCCTTTTTTCTTTCAAAGCCAAAGTGATGCCTATTTTCTGCCGAATAAACCTCCACTCGAACCTTATTAACATAAAAAAAGTAAAACTAATGATTTTGGGACGTTAAAATAGGGAAAAAGAGAGAACAAAAAGAAGATTAACATTATTGAAACGGTTTGACAGTATCCTTTATGACTATATAATAAATCCAGTGGGTGCTGCCATAACACAATTTTGAGGTAAAACTAAGATGTTCGAACGGTTCACAGACAGAGCAAGAAAAGTAATGGCGCTGGCAAATCAGGAGGCCCAGCGGTTTAATCATGAATATATCGGTACCGAGCACATCCTTCTCGGGCTTGTCAAGGAAGGCAGCGGCGTGGGAGCGACAGTCCTGAAAAATCTGGATGTCGATATAAAGAAACTGCGCCTCGAGATCGAAAAACTTGTTAAGAGCGGCCCCGATATGGTTACTATGGGCAAATTGCCGCAAACTCCAAGGGCAAAAAAAGTTATAGAATACGCCATCGAGGAGGCACGAAGCCTTAACCACAATTATGTCGGTACCGAGCATATTCTGTTGGGGCTTTTGCGAGAAAGCGAAGGCATTGCCGCTCAGGTACTGATGAACCTTGGCTTAAAGCTCGAAAACGTTCGCCAGGAAGTCCTCAATTTGCTCGGTGCCGGTGTCGAAGAGGATACTTCAATGGGACAGGATGTGGGTATGCAGATGGGAGCTGCAAGGGCAAAGCAAAAGAGCAAAACCCCCGCACTGGACAGTTTCGGAAGAGACCTTACCCAGTTAGCCGCCAATAACGAGCTTGACCCCGTTATCGGAAGAAAGGTCGAAATCGAGCGGCTAATACAAATTCTTTGCCGTCGAACAAAAAATAACCCCGTACTTCTTGGCGAAGCTGGCGTAGGCAAAACGGCTATAGTCGAGGGGCTAAGTCAGCAGATCATCAATAAACAAGTCCCGGAAATTCTTCGCGGCAAGCGGGTCGTCGTACTTGACCTTGCCATGATGGTCGCAGGTACAAAATATCGCGGCCAGTTCGAAGAGAGGATAAAAGCGGTTATTAACGAGGTCAGGCGGGCACGCGATGTCATCCTGTTCATCGATGAACTGCATACTCTCGTCGGAGCGGGCGGAGCCGAAGGCGCTATCGACGCCTCAAACGTGTTGAAACCGGCATTAGCTCGCGGCGAAGTACAATGCGTCGGCGCGACAACGCTGGATGAATACAGAAAGTACGTCGAAAAAGATGCCGCTCTTGAGAGGCGTTTTCAAACCATTATCGTTGAACTTCCGTCAAAGGAAGAGACCCTCAATATTCTCCGCGGACTTCGCGACCGTTATGAAGAACATCATAAGGTCCGTTTTAGCGATGAGGCTCTTTTCCAGGCTATCGAGCTTTCCACACGCTATATCACCGGCAGATGTCTGCCCGATAAAGCTATCGATGTCATCGATGAAGCCGGCGCAAGAGTGAGAATAAAGAATATGACCCCCCCGCCGGACCTTACAAAGATAGAGGAAGATATCGAGAAGCTCCAGAAGGAAAAAGACGAGGCCGTCCGCAACGCCGATTATGAAAAAGCAGCCGCACTTCGCGATGAGGCACAGAAGCTGCTTGATGAAAAAACTCAGGTACACAAGGCCTGGTACGAAAAGAATAAAGACGCCACAGGCGAGGTCGATACCGAAATTATCGCCGAGGTCGTTAGTAATATGACCGGCGTGCCGCTGACACGGCTTGAGAAGAAAGAAGCCCAAAGACTTCTTGAGCTCGAAGCCGAACTGCACAAGCGCATCGTCTCTCAGGACGAGGCCATCGAAGCTGTCGCCAAAGCCGTTCGCAGAAGTCGAAGCGGTCTTAAAGACCCGAATAGACCAATGGGCTGCTTTATGATGCTCGGACCCAGCGGTGTTGGAAAAACCTTGCTGGCCAAGGCGCTTGCCGAGTTTATGTTCAGCGATGAAAATTCGCTGATTCAACTCGATATGAGCGAGTTTATGGAAAAACACAACGTCAGCCGCCTCGTCGGCGCGCCTCCCGGATATGTCGGCTACGAAGAAGGAGGCCAGCTGACAGAGCGAATTCGCAGACGGCCTTACGCGGTTTTGCTGCTTGACGAGATAGAGAAGGCG
>JAQURJ010000053.1 GCA_028715705.1 Phycisphaerae bacterium
ATATCCACCCTGCTAACATCACGGCATTGCAAGGCCCTGTGAGAAGCCAGCGCAAGCCGTTCGATATTTTCCTTTAATTCGCCTGACGGACAGGGAGCGTATTTCACCAGCTTTTCGCATTCTTCCTTGGCATGGTAAGAATATATCGCATGGCTATCGAACGGCATTATGATTTCCATCGTTCCCAACACACTCGCATCTTCGCCTGTGCCGAGAACAGCGGCGGTAAACTCTCGCCCCGGCAGAAATTCTTCGACCAATACCGGCTGAACGAAATTATCCAATAGATTTCCGCAAACCTCAGATAACTGTTTGGGCGAACTTATGCGGCTGTTGCCGTCGATGCCTTTTCCAGTTCCTTCACCCAACGGCTTGGCAAACAAGGGATAATAGAGGTCGATACCGTCAAGGTCAGCAAGTTCGCGGACGACTTTGAATTTCGGAGTAGCCAGTCCGGCGGCTGCGATTATCCGCTTGGCAAGACTTTTATCGAGTGTCACCGCACAGACGAGGGGATCGGAAAATGTATAGTTTATGCCGTAAATCTCCAGCAGCGTAGGAACCTGCGATTCACGGAAGCAGCCGCCAAGCCCTTCTGCGATATTAAAGACAAGGTCCCACCGGCATCCTGCGACAAGGCGAGAACATAGCTCTTTGGCTGTCCCTATGCGCTCGGTTTCATACCCCAACTGCCGAATGGTATTTTCGAGAGACTCGATTGTCTGTTCCGAATCAAACTCGGCAACATCCAGCTCGCTGTAGCCCTCGGCAAGGTAGTGCGATCTCAAGTCATAAGTTAAACCTATCTTCATATTGAGCGTCTTTTTCATCAATGTTACGCGTCAAATAAGGAGCCGCACTCAAAACCGCTGGCCGTCTTTTGTTTTTCAACAAGCCGCCTGCGTCTCTGGCCGCGCGAAGTATTCGACGGCTGAATGATCGATGCCCTGCCGGAAGCCAGTTCCCATACACCGGGATTTGGCAGTTCCCTGCCTTCCGCCGCCTGCTGCCCTATGCCGCCAGGTTCAGGGTAATTGACCATCATACCTTCATAGTTGCGAATAACCGTATTTGTTGGACTCATGGAGATAACATAATTAGGCAGTATCGGAATTTTGCCGCCGCCGTGCGGAGCATCCACAACAAAGGTTGGTATCGCCATACCGCTTACCCTGCCGCGCATATATTCCATTATCTCGATGCCTTTGCTCAGCGGCGTACGGAAATGCTCGACGCCTCGCACGAGGTCGCATTGATACAGATAATACGGTCTGACGCGATTGCGGATAAGGCCGCGGCACAGCCGCTCGATTATCTGCGGCGAATCGTTGATACCTTTGAGCAGAACGCTTTGGTTTCCAAGCGGAATACCGGCATCGGCTAATTTTGCGCAAGCCTGCATCGATTCTTCGGTCAATTCGTTTGGATGGTTAAAATGCGTATTGATCCAGATCGGGTGATAGCGGCGGAGCATCTCGACCAGTTCATCGGTTATCCTCATCGGCAGGACGACCGGAACTCGCGTACCGATACGAATAATCTGAACGGTCGGTATCGAACGCAATGCAGAAAGTACCGCTTCGAGGGAGTCTGTTGACATTGTAAGAGGGTCGCCGCCGGAAACGATCACATCGGAAATTTCCGGATGAGCTAACAAATACTCTGTTATTTGTTGAAGTCGGTGCACAGATATCGAACACTCCCTTGTTCCGGCAATGCGTTTTCTTGTGCAGTGACGGCAGTAACAAGAACAGGTCGTGGTCGCAATGACCAGTGCCCTATCCTGATAACGGTGAACCATTCCGGGAACGGGCATATCCTTGTGCTCTTCGAGCGGATCTTCGCTGAGGCAAACCGGATTAAAAAGTTCCTCGGTCTGCGGCACAGACATCATAAATACAGGGTCGGAAATATCCGGACGCTGTATCAGCGATGCGTAATACGGAGTGACAGCCATCGGGTACTTCTGAATTACCTGCTGCAGCTCGGTTTTTCCGGCCAATCCGGGCAGAAAGCTTACCAGCTGGTCAAAAGTGCGGATTCGATTCTTGATTTGCCATTTCCAATCGTTCCAATTGCTGGACGCTTTTGGTTTGGAAGGTGGAGATTTGGGGCGATAGCCAGGCTGGGCCACCGCCAAAATACCTGGAGGTTCTGAACATTGCTCTTCTTCGGTCTCTACAGAGTTACAGCTCTGGTACATCTAACAATTCCTTAAAAAATAGTAATAAAAGTCTTTTATGGTAAGACCATTGTGTGCCCGTGCGATGGGTATGCCTCCGTGCACCAACAAGTTCTACCGACATCTACATTGCCGATTTATCCTGTCTGTTTCTCATATAGCGTACATTTACGCAAGTTCCGTACATTTTGTTCGGACAAAACACAAAATCCCGGTTCGCCTTGACAAATAGGGTTGGTCATGGCCCGACCGGGAACTGATAAGAATCATGTAAACATTTCCTCGTCAAATAATCAATACTGAATTTACTCATTTTTGCATTTTTTATAAAAAAATTTCACAACATACGAAGGCAGCGTCAAAGCCGAAATCAGAAAGTTGTCATTGCGAGGCCTTGTCGTTAGGCCGCGGCAATCTAAACCGTTCGGCAATATATTGTTTTAAATTGCGGCTACACCAAGACGAAGCGTACTTTGAGAGGTCGCCTAAAGATTCACAGGGATGCCTTTTTGCGAGAGGTATTGCTTCATATCGTTGATGGTATAGTTTCCAAAGTGCGTTATGGAGGCCATCAGCACCGCCTCGGCCCCCCCGTCAACGATAGCGTCGTAAAGATGGTCGAGATTGCCCGCCCCGCCTGACGCGATGACAGGTATCCTCACAGCCGAGCTTACCGCCCTATTCAGTTCGTTATCGTAACCGGCCTGCGTCCCGTCCGCGTCCATACTGGTCAGCAGTATCTCGCCGGCGCCAAGCTTCTCCGCCTTGACCGCCCATTCGACAACGTCGATATCGGTCGGCTCGGTACCGGCTTTGACGCAAACGTGCCATTTGCCTTTTTGCGTCTTCGACCGCCGGGCGTCAATAGCCAGGACTACACACTGGTTGCCGAATTTGTCGGCTGCATCGGTCAGCAGGTTCGGATTGCTTACAGCCGCGGTATTGATGGAAACCTTTTCCGCCCCGCTTCGAAGCAGCAGGTCTATCTGCTCGATATTTTGTATCCCGCCGCCGACGGTAAACGGTATGAACACATTCTCCGCGACTTTTTCGACAAGCTCCACAATTGTCTTTCGCGAACGTATGGTAGCGGTTATATCCAGAAACACAAGCTCGTCCGCGCCGGAATCGCTGTACCGCTTGCCAAGCTCCACCGGATCGCCGGCGTCCCGAAGGTTGATAAAGTTCACGCCCTTTACCACGCGGTTATCTTTGACATCGAGGCAGGGTATTATCCTTTTGGTCAGCATCGCTTTTCCTTTTGGCAAATCTCGGCGAAATTTTTCAATATCTGCAATCCCGATGGGCCGCTTTTTTCCGGATGGAACTGCACGCCGAAGATATTGTTCTTCTGTACCGAGGCGGTCATTTCAAAACCGTATTCGGTGAAGGCTATCTTCGCCTGCCTGTCGTGGATATCGGCATAATATGAATGTGCAAAGTAAAAATGTTTCTTTTCCGGCAAGCCGGCAAACAGTTCCATCTCGCGCGGCAGTTCGACCAAATTCCAGCCCATGTGCGGAATTGTCTTGCCCGGCGGAATGGGAATAACATCGCCTTTGATAAGACCGAGGCCTTTGTGTATGCCCTTTTCCTCGCTTTGCTCGAACAATAATTGATAGCCGACACAGATACCAAGAAGCGGCGTTCCTTTACCAGCCGCAGCTTTCACATGCTCCGCAAGCCCGCCAAGCTCTCGTATCGCGTACCCGAAAGCGGCGACACCCGGCAGCACAAGCCCCGTGGCGTTCTGGATATCCTGCGGCTCAGCCGACAACTTCGTCTCGCAGCCGATATAGTCAAAAGCATTGCACACGCTTTTGACGTTCCCTACGTTGTAATCTATTACTATTATCATAAATAATCCAAAAGAAGCACTTTAACAGAAACACCATTCATTTTCAACTGTCCATTTCACCACCGCCGTCATTGCGAGGAGTCGAAGACGACGCGGCAATCTTACTTAGCCCCCAGATTCATTCGGCAGGTTTTGTCATTTCTCCGAAGGACGCCCAAGGTGGACCGCAGCCGGGAAATCTCTTGTTCAGCCCCCCCTTATGGATGAAACAGTTCGACGATT
Organism: Phycisphaerae bacterium; assembly: GCA_028715705.1. Classification (GTDB taxonomy): domain Bacteria; phylum Planctomycetota; class Phycisphaerae; order Sedimentisphaerales; family Anaerobacaceae; genus JAQURJ01. The sequence goes on from JAQURJ010000053.1 coordinate 4,263, forward strand.
AACTACAGTCAGGTAGGATGGGCAAATTTTTGCCCATGCGATCTTAAAAAAATCCGTGTTAATCTGTGAAAATCTGTGGTTAAACGGCTGTTCGGCTGTCCCTATCCCTATAACTATACCTTTCTCGAATCCGTGTTAATCTGTGGTTAAGCGGCTGTTTGTCAACGAACCACGAACGACCAACCGCGAACTTTTTAAAAAATCAGCGAAATCTGCGTAATCAGTGGTTAAAATTGTTTTAACCCTTTGTTAAACAAGAACTTAACGCAAAACAATTGATTTCCTCTGAGTGCGTTCTGATTTGCCCTGATATAGCTGTGATTGGCTCTGAGTATGTTCTGAGGTGTTCTGATAAACCTAAAAAGCATCGCTGCGTTTAGCGGCCACGGCGTCCGCCGCCGGATCCAAAGCCTGGAGGCGCGATTTTTTAGATGTCCGGTACTATTTCCGGATAAAGCTGGCCGGTGGGGCCTATTTTGAAAACATAAATAAGATTCTTGCGAAGTTTTGAATAGACCGCATTGCCGTAAATAGCCTTAACGCCATACTGCTGAAGTTTCTCCGGGTCGTTGGCCAAATCCCAGATGCTTGACCAGAAAAGCTGTTTTTCGACAGCGGGCAGTTTACCCAAAATGTTCGCATAGCGTTTCGATTCGACCCCCGCTTCTTCGATGGCGAATCCCTCTCCGGGCGACTGATTTTCGCCATAGACCCGCCGCCACAGGTACATGCTTCGCTCTTTTCCGTCCATAACCAGCTGGTCGGTAAATTTAACGATCAAAGCGTCAAAATGGATTATATCGCCCTCGATGGTGTACTGCTTTTCCAGCAGTTTTTTCAGCTTGTCATCTCGGGCTGTCTCGACGAACAAAAGCGTTGTGTAAAGCTTGCCGGCTTCGATGTTCTGCTCCAGGACCTTGGCGTAGCCTATCTGGTCCTCGGCGGTCAGATTAGATATTGATTCTTTAAGATGTTTATTCTCGGTGAGCAATTCGTGTATGGTAGCCGAGGTGTAAAATCTTCGCACAGCAAACACCAAAACGACCAAAACAAGGCATATTACCAGTAATCTAAATAACTTACGCATATTTACAAAAAGCTTTCTTACACTAATATCGGACAAAACACCCTGAACACCTGAAAAATAGAATTGCCAAAAACACGTAGTATCCGCAATTGGCATTTTTGTCAATACCTCGTAGATTTTAGATATACCTGATTATGCCAAATAATCAGATTACTAATAAGCTTAGAGGGCTAAAAATGTATGACAAAGAGATGCTTATTTTACTGGTTGAGGATAATCCCGGCGATATCAGGTTGACCAAAGAGACCGTCACTGAATTGTCGGCTGATTACAAACTTGTTTCCGTAACTGACGGCTCTTCAGCGATGAAGTTTTTGCGCCGCGAGGGGGAATTTGAACAAGCCGGTCGTCCCAATATGATCCTGCTGGATCTGCGGCTTCCGGGAATGGACGGTCACGACGTACTTGACGCCATAAAAGGCGATGAGGATCTAAAGCACATTCCGGTGGTTATCCTGACCACCTCCGAGGATCGCAGCGACATCATCCGCTGCTACAACGCGCGGGCCAACTGTTATGCAACCAAGCCGCTCGACGTGGAAAAGCTATCAGTAATTCTCCAGACCTTCGATGACTTTAAATGCGTAGAAAATTTCTGGTTCACACTGATTAAATCACCTGTCCACCACAACAATTCCAGCTATGTCCCGCTTATCACATCCGACTGCATGCCCCGCTGAACTGCTCGCTCACAAGATTCTATTGCTCCATTAAAGATGAGCGGCCCTATAATGCCGCGGTGATAAGCCATGAAACTTCTTAAAATTTCTCGAAAAATGATATTGATCGACAAATCCTACCATTTCAGCAATATCCTTGATCACCAGGCTCGATATTAAAAGAAGATTCGCAGCTTTGTTCAATTTCAATCTCATTATATATGCATGGGGGGTAATATTGGCATACTTTTTAAATAATCTCGACATATATCGTATATTAATGTCACATTCAGCAGCGGCATCCGAAGGCAAAAATATCGTTGAAAAATTTTCGTCTATATACTTTCTGCATCGCCTATAGGCATTCATGGAAGCAGTTCCTGCTGTGTCGGATAACGCAAGGTTTGCCCCCTGTTCTAAAAGCAAAGTCCTTAAATAGCTGCAGCACAGTTCATGAGAGTGTATTGTTTTCTCCAGTCCTTTTTTTAATATACACTCAGCCAAATACAATATATCTCCGGATTTTTCAAGCCTTAGAACACCGCCCGTGCCAAGCCCGCTTTTCTCAAACAAATGTTTGGCCTGCGAACCGATAAACACTATAAAAATGTGCTCCATTGGAGCCCTGCTGTCACATTTATAATGATGTGATACCCCGGGGGCAAAACCGCCCAGATGGTTTTTAGTCAGTGTATGTTCTTGCTTTCCGATTTTCAATATACACGATCCCCTGATTGGTATCTCTATTACATAGTAGGGATACGTCCTTCTTTTTATTTCGAAATCAGAAGCGCATTTTTCAAACCCCCCGAATATTATCGCAAACTGCTGCTTCTTTTGAGGATCGGTATCAAAGAAAAAATACTTCGATTCCAGCACATTTCCCTCGAGACACAGTTTAAATCTGCTTTCTATAATTTCATTATGCTGCATATCAAACCATTGCGATTAAGTTACTTTTATCCATTATTATACACTTGTATCTATGGACGTCAAGAAAACTTGCTGTCATACTACTGATATCTGAAAATAAAAGGGCAAAAAATGACTAATAAAAGACATGAACATATAAATGAAGCGGAATTTGTCCGGCTGGTCGGCGATGAAAGGCGCACCGGAAATACTTTGGCAAGTGTATCACGCCATTGGCAGGGTAACAAAGAAAGATTTTTATTAATAAGCCCTCACGATGATGACGTTGTGCTGGGAGCGGGACTTTTTATCCAGCTCGCCCAAAAAGAAAATGTTCCCGTTTATATACTGATAGTAACCGATGGCTCGATGGGATATTGCAGCAAAGAACAAAAGGATAAGATTTCAGAAATACGACAAAAGGAAACCTACCAATGCTACAAATCTCTCAATATTCCGGAAGAGAACATAATCTGGCTGGGATTCCCGGATTGCAGATTGAATTATTACAGGGGCCGCAGATTTTCTGACTCCAATGATTTCACAAGAATTGAGGGTTATATCGGTCTTCAGAATTCATTTACCTACTGGCTTAGAAAAATATCGCCGACTCAGTGTTTTCTGCCTACATCAAGCGACCTTCATCCCGATCATCAGATTGTGCATGAGGAGTTTCTAATAAGTCTTTTCCATGCGGCAGGGAATATTTGGCCGGAACTTGGCGACAAAATAGAAAAAGTTCCGTATGTCCATGAGATAGCAGTTTATTGTGATTTTCCGCAACCACCGAAAGTGAGGATTCAAACGCCCCAGTCTTTTCTGGAAAGGAAGCTGGATGCGATTGCGGCTTTCAAATCTCAAAAGCAAATAAATTCGCTCGTCGAGGTCGTCCGCAAGTCCGGCCCTTGTGAATACCTGCGGGAATTGAATTTTAAACTTTATCAGCCCGCGTTGTACTATGACATGTTCGAGAAAAAACACCACATGCCGTTTATCCGGTAAAGACCGTTATGAGCAATCGTATTTTATATCTGGGTGATACGGCACTTGACCAGGCAGCCGGCTATTTGGCGGGGGTTATGACTTATTACAGAACAGATTTTGATTATGTCGCGCCTGATGAAAGATTTGGTGGATCTTTTTTAGATGGCGATTATAAAGCTGTTGTAATAAGTGATTACCCCGCGGATAACTTTGCCCATTCCCATCTTGAAGCGATTGCGAAAAAAGTTAAAACGGGCACCGGCCTTTTAATGATCGGCGGTTGGGATTCTTTTGTCGGTTTAAACGGCAAATATAACGGCACGGTATTAGCGGATGTTTTGCCCGTCATTATGTCTGACAATGATGACAGAATAAATTGTTCCGGGCCGTGCCTGATTGTAAGAACTTGCAGCCACAAAATAACTGATGGATTGCCTTTTGAGACAAACGCTCCCGCCATAGGCGGTTTCAATAAGCTGAAAGTAAAGCAAAACTGCACAGAAGTACTATCGTCACGACAATTCAAGGCGGTGTATAACGGCACAAGCTTCGATTTTTCAGAGCAGCAAAGTTCACCACTTCTGGTTATAGGTAGTTTCGGCAATGGCAATGTAGCCGCTTTTGCCTCCGATGCCGCTCCACATTGGGTGGGACCGCTGGTGGACTGGGGCGATAAACGAATAACAGCCAAAGCTGACGGCGGGGCAGAAATAGAAGTTGGGAACTGGTACGCACGGTTGCTCATAAATATTATTCACTGGATAAGCAAAGAATCAATTACAGAACAAGGACATTAAGATGATCAAAGGCAATGCGATTATTGGCCAGTCAGGCGGGCCGACTTCGGTGATAAACTCTTCCCTTTCAGGAATTGTCACAAAAGCCAAAGAGTTTGAGGGTATTAAAAACATCTTCGGTATGCGTTTTGGCGTCGAAGGTTTTATGGCCGAGAATATAATAGATTTAGGTTCTGAAACCTTTGACACCATGGATGGTCTGAAGAAAACACCTTCAAGCGTTCTTGGTTCATGCAGGCATAAATTACAGAATGAGGATCTGCCGAAAATCCTCGAACTGCTCAGAAAATATAATATCCGATATATATTTCTTATCGGCGGTAACGACACTATGGACACTATCCATCGTATCGAAGTATACGCCAAAGCTAATAACTACGATCTGATGGGTATCGGCGTTCCTAAAACTGTCGATAACGATCTTTTCGGCACTGACCACACACCCGGTTTTGCTTCCGCAGCCCGATACATGGCTCTTTCGGTTATACAGGCGGGCATCTTGGCACGAGACATGCGGAAAGTTGACCAGTTTGTGGTCTTCCAGTGTATCGGCAGAGAGGCTGGCTGGTTGGTCGGCGCTACTGCCGCCGGAAAGAATAAACCGCAAGACGCACCGCATATCATGTGCTTTCCGGAAAGGGCATTTGAAAAAGATAAATTCCTTGCCGATGTAAAAAGATACCAAAACGAATTCGGATTTGTCTCGATAGTTTGCGGCGAAGGAATTGCGTACGCCGACCGAACGCCGGTATCAGCGTCCCAGACTAAGGATAAATTTAATAACGTCGAGTTCGGTGCGATGGGCGGAATGAGCGCGGCTATGTCGCTTCATCGAATGATCAGTAATGAATTCGGTTTCAGGGGCGAATTCCAAATAACCGAATCGCTGCCCATGTGTGCCGCCGACAGAGCTGTTGGGCTTGATATCGATGAGGCTTTTATGTGCGGTCTGAGGGCCGTTGAATTAGCTGCCGCTGGTGTAACAGGAGTGATGGTGACTTTGGAAAGGCAAGCCGGTAGCGATTACATCTGTACTACCGGAACCGCCCCACTCAAAGAAGTGGCGGTAAGGGCAAAACCGATGCCTGATGAATATATAAATAATGAGGGTAACTTCATAAATGATAAATTTATGGAATATATAAAACCGTTGATCGGGCCGCTGCCCAGTTACACAAACTTAAATTTTAACAAGGTAAATTTGAAGTCGCTTTAATAATCGGCGTGCGATTACAAAAATGAAATAATCCACAAAAAGAGCGGTTTTCTCGAAGGTATGTATGCGGTACATGGGATCGAAGAGGTCATAAATACCGACGATGTGGTCATACTGATCAATCCATTCAAGACCGAACGCACACAAAAAGTCGGCAACGAGTTCGTCGGATAAACGGCAAAAGCTATCGCTTTTCTGTAAAATATCTGTATTACTTTTCGTCGGGGATATATTCGATTAGCTCTCCCGGCGTACAGCCGAGCGCCTTGCATAAGGCATTTAGTGTCGAAAACCTTATCGCGCGGGCTTTGTTAGTCTTCAGGATTGACAGGTTATTTAAAGCAATACCCGTCGCCTCGGATAATTCGGTTAGCTTCATCCGCTTATCTAAAAGAACGTAATCCAGTCTGATATTTATCATAGCTTCACTCTCCTCTTAGACCAGCGATTTGGATTCCTGAACAATTGGGATGATTCTTTTCAAAGCCATACCTGCGCCAATCCATAGTAGAATTTTTATAGATGTGAAAATCCCTGAAAAGATTAAAGTCCATTCAGAGGGCGAATATATAGATGGATTAGGATGTATAATGTTATAAACGAAGTTGATGAAAAGAAGAGCCGCATAAATATATATTATCTTATCCGCTAACCGCAGAATCCAGTTCGGTTTAAAATCGGGCAAGGTAAGGCATTTGATAAACTGATTAATACCCAGCAATAAAAAAATGGTAAACATCTTAAAAATTAATTTAGGAAGTACAAGGTTATATAGGCCTTTCACATATTGATCGTGTAAATAAGCCTTCGGCAGCGTAAATAAAAAGCCAATTATAGTTATTATACAAATAAGAAGAAGAAACCAAGCCAAAGCTTCCGCCAAATTACCACAGAAACGTAAAAAGCGTTCATTTTTAATGAAATTATTTAACATTTTCGTCTCCCTTTAAACAAGCGTCCGTGATTCCTCAACCATCGGCAGCATTCGCCTTAAAATCTCGGCAATGCCGACCAATGCCAATAATTTTACGACTATAAATACCGCCAAAGCAATCATCCGCCATGGAAAATCATAAGGTTCGTTAAAGTGTCGTAACACTTCTGCTGTACCCACCCAGCAATAATAGATGGTCAGAATGGCTGTGTACGCATAAAGCAGCTTGTCCGCATTACGCAAAATCCAGCGGGGTTTGGAATCAGTTTCAAGCAGATACCGGATAAGCTGCGCAACACCAAGTATCAGCAAGCCGGTAGGTAGTACATTGCTGAACATCCCCCACGGCACATCAGTCTGCGCAAACCTGTTAAACTCCTGCCAATCACCGATTCTTGTTGCCAGTGCAATAGATTTTCCGATACCAGTCAAAATTGCCATAAATAAAAAAAACCATCCGCCAATTCTGGCTGCCCAGTAATAAAACCGTAACAACTTTCTGTTTTTCTCAATAAATGTCTGTACCATAAATCTTCTCCTTACTTTTTATGTAATTATTAACGATTATCGTGTAGTTGTCAACAAAAAACATAAAATTTTTAGAAAAATTTACAAAATACCGATAAAATCATGAAGAATCTCAAAAAATACTTTGAACAATATCGCAAATTTGCGATAATATAGGTGGGCCAAAAACCACGTAAAAAAATGTGGAGCGACTGCGCCGCGGCTGTTTTGGCGGACTCCTCACATGCGTTCGGAGTGACTGTCGCCAAATTCGAGGTGATATCGCCACGACTTGTCATGCCGAGCCTGTCGAGGCATCCGCAGAATAGCGATTGCACAGCAATCTACCCCGAAAAAAGGCTCGGTATTTTTGTTACTCCGGGCTTATATCAAAAACCCGCAAACCCATATTTATAAGGGGAAACTATAATGGCAAAGAAACAGCGAACAACTACCGATGCAGTGAAGATTCTTCACAATATGTTCATAAAGGGTGATCCCCAGGCTGAAAAAATGCTTGCAGAGGCAAGAGAACAAAGTGACACAGCCCAGAAGATTTACGACCTGCGTCATCAGGCCGGGCTTAGCCAAAAACAGCTTGCGGCTCTTATCGGCACTACCCAGTCGGTCATAAGCCGCCTCGAAGACGCCGACTATAAAGGCCACAGCCTCGAAATGCTTCGCCGCATAGCCCACGCCCTCCACTGCCGTCTTGAAGTAAAGATTGTACCCGAAGACAAATATGCACACGCAAGTTAGCCTAACGATCTATGCCGTGTAAATAAGCCAGAGTCCGCCCAGAAGGACAAGTCCTCCGCAGATTTTCTTTAATATGACCGCACCCTTTGATTTTTCGTTCCAGTCGAGATACCGCTGGATAACTTCTGTAAAAGTTCCGGCAAAAACAATTACAGAACAATGTCCAATTCCGTAAGCAAGCAAAAGTATAACACCATAAATCTGGTTGGTCGAGGCCAGCTTAAAAGTCACGCCCAGCATCGGCGCCATAAATGCGAATGTGCATGGCCCAAGGGCAATTCCAAAAACAAGGCCGAGAATAAAAGCCGCTAACAGCCCCTTGCGTTTAATCGCAGCATTCGGAGCCGACAGCGGAATGCTTATCACATCCAAAAGATACAGCCCTACCGCGAAAAATATGACAGCTACAAAATAATTGCCGTATCTGCCGACATCGCCCATCATTCGCCCAGCCGCTGCGGTAATCCCCCCTATCGCCCCGATAGTAATCAAAATTCCCACCGCGAAAAGCGTCGATATCCAAAACGCTCTTTTTGTGGAGATTCGTCCCTGATCATCTATAAAGCCGACAATCAGCGGAATGCTTGCTAAATGGCATGGACTTAGCAGGATACTCAATATCCCCCACATAACAGCCGCTGGCAAAGCTATAAACCAAGCCTCTCCAACCGCCCTGCCAAGCTGTGTAAAAAGTTCCGGCATAAAATTACCAACCTAAAAATAAGCTTTGTCATTGCGAGCGCAGTTTATATTGAGCTTGTCGAAATGCGAAGCAATCTCGTTTTTAAATCGATACTTGAGATTGCTTCGTCGTTTCACTCCTCGCAATGACATTTTTAGAGATACCCTACAGATTTATTCCCAGTTCCTTAAACTTAGCAAGAATTTCCTCTTTTGGAAAAAATCCCTCATGTCGAAACAATTCAGTACCTTCCGTATCATAAAAAATTTGCGTAGGTATAACGCGAATTCCGTAATCTGCCGCCCTATCCTGTTCTTTCATTACATCAATAAAATCCACATCGAGCTTATTTTTATACTCTGTTTTCAGTTCTTCAAGAATAGGCATCATCATTTTGCAGGGAATACATTTATCCGCCCCAAGGTCGATAAGTTTCGGCAGTTTGTTTTCCACTGCTGTCGGTTCAGCAACTTCTTCCGCATTCGCCTCAACCGATTTAACGTCTCCATTTACGTTTACGCTGTTAGTTACCGGCGCCGGCGGCTGAGTACTGCATTGAAACGGACAACCATTCTTTTGTTTCGCCGCAATGATAACTCCGATAGCCGCAAACAAGATAAGCACAATAAAGATTTTCGCGTTTTTATTCATATTCATTTTCCTTTTAAGCAATTATTTTTTTTATTTCATCAATGGACGGCACCTTGCCACTAACTTTTACGACCCCGTCAATAGCCAGAGCAGGTGTCACCATCACGCCCATTTTCATAATATCCGCTATCTTTGTCACTTTCTCAAGTTCATATCCGATGCCAAGTTTCTTCGCTGCGGCTTCGGCATTTTCTGAAAGCTTTTTGCACTTCGGACAGCCCGTCCCAAGTATCTGTATCTTTTTCATTTCTTTATTACCTCCTAAACCAATTTTGTGTTCTAAGGCAAATCTTTACCAGCATCAGCATTACAGGCACTTCAATCAAAACGCCCACAACGGTTGCCAAAGCCGCGCCAGATGATAATCCAAACAACATCGTGGCCGTCGCTATCGCAACCTCGAAATGGTTGGATGCACCAATCATAGCCGACGGTGCCGCATCTTCATAAGAGAATTTGAGCAGTTTCGCCAGAAAATAAGTAATCGCGAATATCAGTATGGTTTGTATAAAAAGCGGGATCGCTATCCAAAGAATCGTCAAGGGATTTGCGATTATGGTCTCGCCCTTAAAGCTGAACAGCAGCACAAGTGTCCCCAGCAAAGCGATAATCGATATCGGCGTAAGTATATGCAAAAATTTCGCCTCAAACCAGTCCTTCCCCTTTGCCGCGATAATCCACCTGCGTGACAAATACCCAGCCGCCAGCGGCAAGGCAACGTAGATCCCTATCGAAAGCAGCAAAGCCTGCCACGGAACCGGCATCTTGTTGACGCCAAGCAGCCACCCGCCCAAAACCCCATAGAGCACCAGCATCGTAAGTGAATTTATCGCTACCATCACCAGCGTATGCCCCTGATTGCCCCTCGCAAGATAACCCCACATCAATACCATTGCCGTACATGGAGCGATTCCAA
>JAQURJ010000054.1 GCA_028715705.1 Phycisphaerae bacterium
GACGATATCAGCGAGACCATCGCAGAGGTAACCGGAGAGCAGAAAAAAATAACTTTTAATATAGACCCCGAGCTTGGCGGCGGAAAAAGAAAAATAGCTTTCGACAAGCCAGAAAAAGCGACAGGCAAAATTGAAACCCAAAAAGCAAGAAATACCGAAACAAAGCGCCATAAAAGACTTAAGCTTGGTTTCGAGACATTTGTTGTGGGGCAATCCAACGAATTGGCCTACAACGCGGCAAAAGCGGTTGCAAGGGAAAAACAAAGTCCCTTCAACCCGCTGTTTATCCATGGAGGGTATGGCGTCGGCAAAACACACCTCATGCAAGGGATTTGCAATGAAGTGTGCTTTAACCGACCCGAGACTAATTGGCTGTACCTCTCAGCGGAGGATTTCGCCAATCAGTTTGTGCTGGCCCTGAAGACAAAAAAGCTGGAGGCTTTTCGTCGTCGAATGCGTGAAACGGACTTGTTAGCTATTGATGACATTCACTTCATGGCCGGCAAACCAGCGACCCAGGAAGAATTCCTGCATACGTTCAACAGTATCGACCTTGCCGGAAAGCAGGTCGTTTTGGTTTCGGACGCTCATCCCAAGATGATCGGACAATTGTGTGACAAGCTGGTCAATCGTTTTGTATCCGGAATGGTGGTCAAAATAGACACGCCCGATATAGCTACCCGCAAAGGGATTTGTATGCAATTTGTCCGCTCTATGGGAAGAAACATATCAGAATCTGTCATAAATTTCGTATCCGAGAACATTCGCACCAATGTCCGCGAGATAGAAGGTGCCCTGCTTAAGATAATCGCGTTCGGCTCGCTGCAGAACGAAAAGATAACTCTCAATATGGCGCAAAGCGTCCTGATTGATCACCTCGCAAGAACCGACCCGATAGTGCATATTTCCGATATCGAATCGGCTGTGGCGACGTATTTCGGTATTACCGGCGCGGACCTGCACTCGTCAAAAAAAGACCGTACCATAGCGACAGCAAGGCATTTTGGGATGTACCTATCGAGGAAGCTGACGAAGATGTCCTTTCCTGAGATCGGCAGGTTCATGGGCAATAAGAACCACGCGACGGTTATTATGGCCTGCCGCAAGGTCGAGGAACAGTTGAAGGCAAATTCGCAGATCAATTATACCGGCCCTGCCGGAAACAAAAGCATTAAGGCGAGAACTCTGTTTGCCAATCTTGAGGATTGTATTGCACAATAACGCAGTGGTGGGCACTGAATGCTGCGTACTGCGAAAAATGCGAAACGCAGTACCATGTACACGGTACTCAATATGAGATTATAAATGACCTGGCGACATCGTGTGATGCCGCCCGGTCACTTTAAGAGGAGGAGGAGAAAGTTTATGGTACAATTACAGATAACCTCTACAAGTAGTTCGGTAAAATATATATAAAATTATTAGAAAAAACCACAAAATTATGAATATATTTGAACATTATGGCATCGACTGGCTGGCAGGGCTAATGACAATATTGGGGATTTACCTGCTTGGGAGCAAGAAAAAGGCCGGGTTTGTCGTTATGATGACAGGGAACATTACTTACATAGCATTCGGTTTAATTGCTAACAGTTCAGGTGTTATAGTTGCGAATTTGGTTTTTATTTTAATGAACATACGCGGTTTTATAAGCTGGACGAAAAAGTAAGGATAATACCGCCATCAAAGCCGACAGTGCAATCTGTCATACCCGTGAAAACGGGTATCCAGAAATGAAAACTGAATTCCCGCCCATTCGACTCTGTTCAGAGCAGGCTCTGCGCGGGAATGACAGGGACGTTTAGGCTGATTTAGCAATAGCCCAGCGGAATTTGGCTGATGCACTTCGGGGGTTTGAAACAAATTCTTCTATTTGCGGCGTGACTGGTTCTTCTGCGGCTGACTGGTATATGCCGCTACGAACGCCATCGCGAAATGCTTGTTTGACGATGCGGTCTTCGCCGCTGTGAAAACTTATTATCCCAATCCTTCCGCCCTGTCGCAGGCAGTACGGCGCAAGCCGTAAAAGCTGCCGCAGCGAACCGAGTTCATCGTTGACTAATATCCGCAGAGCCTGGAATGTTCGAGCGGCTGGATGAAGCAAGCCGAATTTCGCAACCGCGTTCTGCTTCCGCCATATTTTCGCGGTTAGTCCCTTCACAGCGAAAATTATATCAACAAGCTGCAAGACTTGTGTAATCGGCTTCGCTGCCCGCAGGCTAACAATCTGACGGGCGATTTTTTCATGGTCAGGTTCGTCAGCCAGTTCCAAAAACGCTTTCGATAATTTCTCTTCGCTAAAGGTATTCAGCAAATCCGCTGCGGTCTGCTTCAAGCGACTATCCATCCGCATATCGAGCGAGCCTTCATGCTTGTAGCTCATCCCGCGGTCGGGGTTGTCTATCTGCATACTCGAAACACCGAGGTCGGCAAAAATAATGTCGCAGCCGTCAAGATTTTCCTTTTTCAGCACTTTGGCGATACCAGCGAAATTGCCGTGATGAAAACTGATATTTGCGTTGTCTTTACTTAGCCGCTGGTGGGTGCGCGCCAGTTCATCGCTATCGACATCCATAGCGATCAATTTTCCGGTTGGCCCGATACGTTTTAGAAACTCGGATGCATGGCCGCCGTAGCCTACTGTGCAGTCAACGATAATTTCGCGGGGTTTTGGATCGAGGCGGACAATAATCTGGTCTGTCAATACCGGAACGTGAGTCCCAGCCGGTGTTTTGCCTTTCGCCCGCAAGTGAGCTTCAATATCGGGGTAAGCGGCCAGATTTTGCTCCTTGTATTTTTGATGGTAACTTTTGGGGTGGGTGCCGCTGTACCTGTGCCGCCGTTTGGGCTTTTGCGGATTATCGCTGTTATCGAATTGGTCAGAAACATTCATATAGGGTTCCATTTATATTAGCGGTTCGATTTGTTGTCAAAGACTAAACTTGCTCGTTTTTGTCTTTGTTTTTTTTATTTGCCGTTTGTTTTTATTTGAAATCTGCTCCGTTTCGGACATAGTAATATCTGAGGCAGATAACTCAGATACCAAAACTTTCACCGCGGCCCGTGGATGGGCATAAGGGCACGTTCGGGAAGAAGTATACATCATTGCCGGTTCTGTCGGTATGGGCGGAGCGGCGGCATTGGCTTTTTTACCCTGGCGTTGTAGTATTAGAGAGTTTGAGCAAAACAATGCTTTTTGTGATAACTTCTTATTATGGAAGGGGTTAAGCTAATGGGCGGTACAGGATTCGAACCTGTGACCTCACGGGTGTGATCCGTGCGCTCTAGCCAGCTGAGCTAATCGCCCGAAAGTTTTCATTAGACCCCCATATGGAGCAAAAGTCAAGTTTTTGCGCCTTAAACCGTTGAAAATAATCAGCGATTTCCGTACATATCCTGATAGTATTTCTGATAATCTCCGCTTACGACATTGCTAAGCCAGGCACTATTATCCAGATACCACTGGATAGTCTTTTCCAATCCCTCCTCAAACGTCACTGTCGGTTTCCAGCCAAGTTCAGTCATTATCTTTCCGGCGTCGATAGCATACCGCCTGTCATGACCAAGCCGGTCGGCAACATGCTTTATAAGCGATTCTTCCTTACCGACCTTTTTCAGTATTAGGCGGATAACTTCCATATTGGTCTTTTCGTTACAGCCGCCGATATTATAAACCTCACCGGCTTTTGCCTCGGTCAGCACCACCCATATCGCCCTGCAATGATCATTGACATAAAGCCAGTCGCGAACCTGCATCCCGTCGCCATAGACCGGCAGCGGCTTATCGTTAAGGGCGTTGTTTATCATCAGCGGTATCATTTTTTCGGGGAATTGATAAGCCCCATAGTTATTCGAGCAGCGAGTGATATTAACAGGCAGATTCCACGTGTGACCAAACGCCCTTACAAGATGATCGGCGGCCGCTTTGCTGGCAGAATACGGGGAATTGGGACTGATAAGCGTTCTTTCGCTGAATTCTGGATCGTCAGGTTTCAGCGAACCGTAAACCTCATCGGTCGAGACCTGCACAAAACGGGTGAGTTTTTTATCCCTCGCCGCTTCGAGCAGCGTCAGCGTTCCGGTGACATTGGTATCGATAAAAACCTTCGGCTCACTGATGGAGCGGTCGACATGTGATTCGGCAGCGAAATTTATGATCGCCTCTATTTTGTACTCATCGATAAGTTTTTCTACCATATCTCCGTTACAGATGTCACCTTTAACGAATTTATGATTGGCTTTTTTCATATAGCCGCCAAGGTTTTCAAGGTTTCCAGCGTAAGTAAGTTTATCAAGATTGACCACGAGCACACCCGGCTCTTCGTCAAGTATCATCCGCACGAAATTGCTGCCGATGAATCCCGCGCCGCCCGTTACAAGTATCCGATTCATTTCAATTTTCCTAAAAAATCATCCAATTGTTTCTGCCAGTCTGGTATCGGCTCATCAAGTATCCGCTTTATCTTATCACAGTTAAAGCGGCTGTTCAGAGGTCTTTGTGCCGCAGTCTTGAAATTGCTCGATTTGCAGGGTTCGACCTTCGTGTTTATGTTCAGCTTTTCAAAAATATATTTTGCCATATCATAGCGGCTTACGTAACCATCCGCGGCATAATGATATATCCCCTGCGGTTTTTTATCAATAAGCTGGCGTATCACCTTCGCGGTTTCTACCGTCGCCGTCGGCGAGCCGATCTGGTCATCGACGACTCCGATACTGTCACGCTCGTTTGTAAGCGAAACAAGTTTCTTTACAAAATTATTGCCGTTGTCACCATACGTCCATTCAACCCGCATAATACAATAGGGACAGCCGCTCAGGATCAGCTGCTCTTCCCCGGCCAGCTTGCTCTTACCGTATTCGTTTATAGGGTTGGGGACATCTTCTTCCACATAAGGCGTTTTCTTTTGTCCGTCGAAAACAAAATCGGTACTGATATGCAGTACCCACGTCTGATTTTCCCATGCGAAATGCGCGAGTCTGCCGACAGCGTCAGCGTTTATTGTATGGGCAAGCTCGGCCTCGGTTTGCGCCTTTTCGACATCGGTATACGCCGCGCAGTTTATAACGGCATCGGCCTGTTCTATAATGTCACCAAGTCTTTTTATATCAGTAATATCAAACTGCGGCAAATCGAACCCTTTGGCCTCGATCCCTGCTTTAGCAAATTCCGCCATAACATCCGAGCCGAGCATCCCATTCGCCCCAAGAACAACAATTCGTTGGTTGCTCATTATTTACTCCCTAAATTTCGGCAATTTGCTTTCCGGTATGTCACCCAGCCGACCGTAAGCGGCGTCTTTGGACGACAGTACCGGGTTACTTATCGGCCATTCGATCCCAATATCAGGGTCGTTATAGATAACGCCGCCTTCTGTTTTCTGGTCATAGTAATTCGTGCATTTATAAGAAAAAAACGCCGTCTCGCTGCATACACAAAATCCATGCGCAAAGCCTGTCGGAATATACATCTGACGATGATTTTCCTCACTAAGTTCCACCCCCACATATTTGCCGAACGTCGGCGAGCCAACGCGAATATCGACCGCGACATCGAACACCTGCCCGCTTAAAACCTGCACAAGTTTTCCCTGCTCATTTGGATATTGAAAATGCAGCCCCCGCAAAACACCCCTTTGCGAAAAAGAGACATTGTCCTGAACGAAATTTTCTTTTATCCCCGCTTGTCTGTAGCGATCCTGCGACCATGTCTCAAAAAAATAACCCCGCTGGTCGGCAAAGATTTTAGGCTCAAAGATAAGCACGCCGGCTATCTCAGCCTCTTTAACGAGCATAGCCGTCCTCCTCGATAAGCTTGACAAGATACTGGCCATAGCCGTTCTTGTTGAGAGGCTCGGCCATATCAAGCACCTTGTCAGCGGTTATCCACCCCTGCCGATAGGCTATCTCCTCCGGGCAGGCTATCATAAGCCCCTGCCGCTGCTGGACGGTCTGAACGAAATTAACCGCTTGAACCATCGATTCCGGCGTTCCCGTATCCAGCCACGCCGTGCCGCGTCCCATCAGTTCGGCTCGCAGTTCGCCTTGTTTGAGATAGGCATTATTTACGTCGGTTATTTCCAGTTCGCCGCGTGCCGATGGCTTGACGGCTTCGGCGATCTCGGTTATCTGAGAATCATAAAAATAAAGCCCAACAGCCGCATAGTGCGATTTGGGCTTTTTTGGTTTTTCCTCGAGGCTGATGACTTTGCCGCCATCGTCAAATTCGACCACACCATATCTTTCCGGGTCTCGAACCCAGTAACCAAAGATCGTCGCTCCATCATTGCATCTATTTGCAGCCGCTTGCAGCGATTCGGGTAAGCCGTGACCATAGAAGATGTTATCGCCGAGCACAAGGCACACAGGGCCGCCGTTGATGAATTTCTTGCCGATAATAAACGCCTGCGCCAATCCTTCGGGGCGGGGCTGCTCGGCGTAGCTTAGTTCGATGCCCCACTGGCTGCCACCTCCAAGCAGCCGCTCAAACAGCGGCAAATCCTGCGGTGTGCTGATAACCAGTATTTCGCGAATACCAGCAAGCATCAGCGTTGTAAGCGGATAATAGATCATAGGCTTATCATATATCGGCAAAAGCTGCTTACTAACCACCTGTGTGATCGGATAAAGCCGCGTTCCGCTGCCGCCGGCAAGAATTATGCCCTTCAAACCCATTATATACTCCTAAAAAAACAAGGTTGATTCTATAACCTGGGATATGAGGTGTCAATAATTAGAAAAAGTAAAGCCGAAAAGCCACATTGGGTTTTTCATTTAGCGGCGGTGCGAATGGCCTCAATAGCGGCTAGGCGGTCTGATTCGCCGAAAATAGCGTTTCCGGCTACGAGCGTATCAGCTCCGTAGGATACGACCACCGGGGTGGTTTCAGGGTCGATTCCACCGTCAACTTCAACACGAACCGCAGGCCCGACGATGCTGCGGATTGCCTTTATCTTCTCGGCAGCATCAGGCATAAAAGCCTGTCCGCCAAAACCGGGATGAACGGTCATAACCAGAACCATATCGCACAGCGGCGCAACCTTCTTGATATCATCGACCGGTGTTTCAGGGTTAAGACAGATTCCGGCGGTAACACCCATATTATGCAGTTCCTTAATGAGCCTTTCAGGCTTATTAACGACCTCAATGTGGAAAGTGATGTGGTTTGCTCCGGCTTCGACAAAGCGGGGAGCATATTTTTCCGGATCGGTTATCATTAGGTGCGTATCGAAAACAAGCGTGCTGTATTTTCGCAGTTTGGCAACAATCGGCGGGCCAAATGTGATATTGGGCACGAAATGACCATCCATAACATCAAGATGTATAATCTTTACGCCTGCCTGCTCGACCTGTTTTATCTCGGAAGCGAGATTGGCAAAATCGGCGCTTAATACCGACGGGGCAATTTCAATTGTTCCTGCTTTGGGTAACTGCATATTTTGTTCCGACTATTTTTCGTCAAGGATTTCGAGGCATTTGAACTTCTTGCCTTCGAGGAACTCAAGGCTCGCTCCACCGCCAGTGGAGATGTGGCTGATCTTGCCGTCCAGTCCCATCTGCTGGACAGCACTTGCGCTGTCGCCGCCGCCGATGACGCTGCGTGCGCCATTATCGGTGGCCTTTGCAACAGCTTCGGCTATTGCTTTTGTGCCGGCATCAAACGGTTCCATCTCGAAAACGCCCATCGGCCCGTTCCATACGATAGTTTTTGCACCGGCTATCTTTTCGGCAAACAGCTTTCGTGATTCTGGGCCTATATCCATACCCTGCCAACCGGATGGAATGTCACCTGATACGACCTTGTTTTCGGCATTGGTTTTGAATTCATTGGCGATAACGGTATCAACAGGTAAAACTATTTCCTTGCCCGCTTCTTTTGCCTGTTCGACAAGCTCGTTAGCCTTGTCAATAAAATCATCCTCACAGAGGCTGTCACCGACCTGCCTGCCCTGCGCCTTAAAAAACGTATAGGCCATCGCCCCGCCGATGATAATACTGTCAACCTTAGTAAGCAGATTTTCAATGACAGCCAGCTTATCGGAAACCTTCGCCCCTCCGAGTATCGCGACAAACGGCCTATCTGGGTTGCTGACCGTATCACCGAGGAATTTAAGTTCCTTTTCGATAAGAAAACCGCTAACTCGCGGTTTGCCTTCCATTAAAACTGGCACTGTGTACATCGAAGCATTGTCACGATGTGCTGTTCCGAACGCATCGTCAACGTAAATATCGACAAGCTCAGCAAGCTTTTTTGCGAAATTGTCTTTTGCCTCGCGAAGCTGGGCATCTTCCTTTGCCGCTTTATCTTTTATTGTCTCCTCCTTGTGGAAACGCAAGTTCTCAAGCAGCATTACGTCACCGGGCTTCAACGTAGCGGCTTTTTGCTTAACATCATCGCCGATGCAATCGTCAACAAAAATAACATCTTTTCCAAGAAGCTCTGAAAGACGTTTAGCTACCGGAGCAAGTGAAAAAACCGGATCCGGCACTCCTTTCGGACGACCAAGATGGCTCATAAGTATCAGCGATGCGCCGCCGTTAAGAACCGCCTTTATCGTCGGCAAAGCCTTTACAATACGGTCGTCACTGGTGATGTTCTGGTTCTCGTCGAGAGGAACGTTAAAGTCGCACCTCATAAGAACTTTTTTGCCTTTTACGTTGATATCCGCTACGGTTTTCTTTGCCATAAAAGTAACCAGCCTTTCAGAGGAGCATAAAAAAAGGCCTGTCGCTAAGGGCAGGCCTTTGGGTTTTTACATCTTTGCTATTTTTTCCATTATATCGACGGTTCTGCACGAATAACCCCATTCGTTATCGTACCAGCTTACCACTTTGAGCATGTTGCCGATAACCATAGTGCTTAGTGCGTCAAAGATGCTCGAGTTGCTGTTGCCGACGATGTCGCTGCTGACTATCGGTTCGTCGCAATAAGCCAAAATGCCTTTAAACTTGCCTTCCGCGGCCTTCTTAACAGCGGCGTTAACTTCTTCAATACTTGCGGGCTTTTTAAGTTCGGCTACGAGGTCAACTACGCTTCCGACGGGAACAGGAACGCGAAGGGAAAAACCATCCAGTTTGCCTTTAAGTTCAGGGATAACTTTGCCAACGGCTCTTGCTGCGCCCGTTGTAGTGGGAATAATGTTCATGGCCGCAGCACGAGCACGGCGAAGATCCTTGTGAATCATATCCGAAACCCGCTGGTCGTTGGTATATGCGTGAACGGTCGTCATAAGGCCTTTTTCAATACCGAAAGCCTCGTGGATAACTTTTGCCAGAGGAGCGAGGCAGTTTGTGGTGCAGCTTGCGTTGGAAATGAACTGGGTTTTGCCGGTCAGAATGTTGTCGTTTACGCCGAGAACTACCATTGCTTCGATATCATCCTTTGCTGGAACGGTCAGAACGACTTTCTTTGCGCCGGCTTTAATGTGGTCGCCGTATCCGCCCTTGGGCGATTCCTTGCTGGTGAAAATACCTGTCGATTCCACAACGATATCCACACCCATCGCTTTCCACGGCAGCTCCGCGGGGTTTTTGACAGCCAGAATCTTAATGGCCTTGCCGTCGATAACCAGAGAATCGTCCTTTACTTCGACCGTACCTTTCCACGGGCCCATCACGGTATCATATTTAAACAGGTGAGCGAGGCTTTTTGCGTCTGAGAGGTCATTTATTGCTACCAGGTCCAGATCACCCTTTCTTTGCAGCAGTATCCTTGCGACTGCCCTGCCAATTCTACCAAACCCGTTAATAGCAACTTTTGTAGCCATCTGCGTCTCCTTATTTTTTTATAATTATTAATTTTACTGATTTTTTAACGTACCATAAGCGCGTTAAACACACAAAAGAACGCATACTTTATTTATTACCCCCAGCCTTGTCAAGCACTTAATTCGGCACTCCTGCTGTTTTGCTTTCAAATTTGTTTTTCAATCGTCTTGACGAACCGGCTTCAACGAAATAGACTTATATATTTATTCCTTTTTTATCGGGAGATACCGAATTGGAACAGGCTATTGCAAAAGCGGCTGCCTTGATCGAGGCGATGGGCTACATACGCCAGTTTGGCGGCAAAATGGTCGTTGTGAAGCTGGGCGGGTCGATTCTTGACGACCTCGACCTCCAGCGAAAATTGCTAACGGACGTGGCTTTTATGGCGACTGTCGGGATGCAGCCGATAATCGTACACGGCGGCGGAAAGGCCATTACCAAAGCTATGAATGCCGCTGGTTTGGAGCCTCAATGGGTTCAGGGACGTCGATATACCGACGAACGCACCCTGCGAATCGCCGAACATACACTGATAACCACGACAAATCAGCCCATTTGCGATATGCTGACCGAACTTGGCTGCTCGCCGACAGGTCTGCATACGTACGGAAGCTGTGTCCTGTCTGCTGAGCAGCTTCGCCTGCCCGGCGAGAACGGGCGAAAAATCGACCTGGGCCTGGTAGGACAGGTAACCGAAGTCAACGGCCACCTGATAAAAACCCTCTGCGCAGCCGGAACAATACCTGTTATCGCACCCATTGCGCAGGATAAGACCGGAGGCCGCCTCAACGTCAACGCCGACACCGCAGCCGGAAAAGTTGCCGCTGCCGTCGGAGCCGAGAAACTCGTTATGGTCTCGGATACTCACGGCATTCTGACCGATATGAACGACCCTGAATCGCGGGTATCGTCACTGAATGAAGAACAGATAAAGAAAATGATCGACGACAAGATAATCACACAGGCGATGTTCCCGAAGGTTGAGGCATGCCTGGTCGCACTCGAAGCAGGTGTAAAAAAAACGCACATCATCGACGGCAGAATTCCACACTCGCTGCTTTTGGAAATTTACACCGATAAAGGCATTGGTACTCAAATTGTAAAGTAAAGGATTGAAATGGATACTAAACAGATAATCGAACTTTTTGATAAATATGTTATCGCCAATTATGGTCGGCTTCCGCGAGCGATAGTAAAGGGCAGCGGCTGTTATATTTATGACGCCGAAGGCAACGAAATTCTTGATATGTTCCCCGGTTGGGCGGTTTCCGGCATAGGGCACTGTCACCCAAAGGTGGTCGAGGCGATAAAAAAACAGGCCGAAACTTTACTTCATATAGATAACACGTTCTATTCCGAACCGCAGGGACATTTGGCTAAATTGCTTTCCGACCGGGCGTTCGGCGGAAAATGTTTCTTCTGCAACAGCGGAGCAGAGGCCAACGAAGCCGCATTGAAACTTGCCCGCATCGCAACCTCTCCGGAAAAATACCGCTTCATCACCACCGAAGGCAGCTTTCATGGCCGGACATTCGCGACCGTAACGGCTACAGCTCAGCCCAAATATCACAAGGGCTTTTTGCCGCTGCTGCCCGGTTTCAGCTATATCCCCTTTAACGATGTCACGGCATTGCAGAACGCATTCAACGATGAGACGGCTGCGGTTCTGGTCGAGCCTATACAGGGCGAAGGCGGAATCAATGTCGCTTCGGCGGAATTTTTGCAGACCATTCGCGACCTGTGCGACGAGACAGGCGCTGTTATGATACTCGACGAAGTGCAAACCGGCATTGGCCGAACAGGCAAATGGTTCGGCTATCAGCATACAGATATTGTCCCTGATGTTATAACGATGGCCAAGGCACTCGGCGGCGGCGTTTCGATCGGGGCGATGATGGCAAAAGCTGAAATAGCAAAAGCACTTGTGCCCGGCACGCATGCTTCGACCTTCGGCGGAAATCCTTTGGTCTGCGCAGCTGGAATAGCGGTTATCGAGGCTATCGAAGAAGAAAAACTGCTCGAGAATGCTGTCAAGATGGGTCAATATACATCTGAAAAACTAAATCAGTTAAAACAGAAATACCCCGTCATTGACCATGTTCGCGGAACGGGCCTGATGATAGGCATTCAGCTTAAAACGCCCGGCGCAAAGATCGTCAGCCGCTGCCTCGAAAAGAATCTGCGAATAAACTGCACGCAGGAAACCGTTCTGCGGTTCATGCCGCCAATGATCGTAAAAGCCGAACAAATAGACAAAGCTATCGAAATTCTCGACAGCGTTTTGGAAGAGGAAAAATAATGAAGGACTTTTTAGCCGTATCAAACCGCACAACCGATCAGCTCGCCGAACTTCTCCAGCTAAGTATCGAACTGAAGGCTCTCTACAAAAGCGGCTCGCGCGATGTCTGTCTTGAGGGCAAAACATTGGCGATGCTATTTGAAAAACCGTCCTTGCGTACCCGCCTAAGCTTCGCCGTCGCCATGACGGATCTTGGCGGCCATACAATCTATCTAAAACCAGAGGATCTCGGCGGCCTGCTCGGCCAGCGCGAACCCATAAAGGATATGGCACGCGTCTTGAGCCGAATGCTTGACGGGATAATGGTTCGCACATTCGATCACAAAGCTGTCGTTGAACTGGCTCAATACGCATCCGTCCCTGTCATAAACGCTTTGACCGATCACTGTCACCCCTGTCAGGCTATGGCGGATATGCTCACTATCCACGAACATTTCGGCAAACTTGATGGGCTAAAGATCGCCTTCATTGGCGACGGCAACAATGTCGCCCGCTCACTGGGCTTTGCCTGCGCCAAATTCAAAATGAAATTGACCATCGCCTCACCCAAAGGCTACGAACTCGACACCGATTCTATCGTTGCGGCCAACCGCATCACGCCAGATAGCATCGAACAGGTAAATGACCCATTCCAAGCCGTTAAGGATGCGCAAATTATTTATACCGATACATGGGTAAGCATGGGTCAGGAAAACGAAAAGCAAAAGCGCGTAAATGACTTCAAGGGATTTCAGATAAACACCGAGCTAACTAAGGCCGCGACGAAAGAAGCTAAAATTATGCACTGCCTGCCTGCTTATCGCGATTATGAGATAACCGACGAATGTATGGAATCGCCGAACTCAATCGTGTTCGACCAAGCGGAAAACCGACTGCACTTCCAGCGAGCTTTGCTCAAAAAGCTTATGTGTAAATGAGCGAGCATAAGGCCGCACCGCTGCCGACAATTCGGAGATTGACATAAGATTTTTAAAGTTTAAGCTAAGAGCGGGATTTGGATAAAATAACAGCCCTTTTAAGGAGATATCTTATGCGTTGTGTAAAATTGCTGGTGCTGGCAGTTGCGGTTATTGCAGCGGGCGGATGTCTTGAGGAAAAAAGCGAGTATTTTATAAATCCCGACGGCTCCGGCAAGGTAATATATGAATCCAGCCTTCCATCGATGGATATGGGCATGGGAATGGTGGCCCCGCCGCAGGACCCAAACGCCAAAGTCGCAGAAACATTACAGATCATCACAGCCCAGTCAAAAGGCGTGGATGCATGGAAAGATGTTTCGTGCAATCTAACACCAGATGGCAAAATACATTTCAAAGGAACAGCCTACTTTAAGAATATAGATAATTTTGAAATTCATAATGGGATGTTCAAATTTCCCATGAAACGCAATGAAAAAGGTCAGATCGTCATCGGTTTCGACACCAAAGATATGGAAGAATGGGACAGCGGAGAAATGCCGGAAAATCCTTCCGATGAGCAGATCGACCAGCAGGTTCAGCAGGCAAAAGCCCAATACAGCCAGAGCAGGATGATGATGGCCCCTTTCATGTCAAGTTTGAAGGTCGAGGCTGTTCTGCATCTGCCGGGTACGATTGCCGATGTCAACAATTTCCAGAGAGTTGATGACAAAACTGTCAGGATTGCTGTGGATGGTCAGCGGCTGCTTGCGGCGATGGACGCGATTATGAGCGATGACCAACTTCTCCGCGAGCAGATACGCGCAGGCAAGGTGCCGACCGACGACGATATCACAATGAACGAAAAGATGTTCGGACAGAAAGCCGGTGTTCAGGTTATTGTAGAACCGGCTGACGAAAACAACTTCGATTACAACGCCGAGGTTATGGCGGCGAAAAGCGGTGACGATATGATGAACGTCGAAAGCAGCGTGGAAATCCTGACTGCAGCAGATAGCAATGAAGTCACTGCGGATTATTCAAGATCAATAGACGAACAGTTCAACGAGGTCTTCCAAAAACTTCGCTCAAAAGACATGGAGGGAGCCATAGCCCTTCTGAAGGGAATAATCGCAAACACAAACGCAACCCCAAAAGAAATAGCCAAGGCTTATGACCGGCTGGGAATGTGCTACCTTAGAATGGACGATAAGGAAAAAGCGGTCGAGCAGTTCGAGGCTATAATCGCCAAATT
>JAQURJ010000055.1 GCA_028715705.1 Phycisphaerae bacterium
AGGTCTGGGCGAATTGAAGATTTGCAGAGCTTACAGGATCGACGGTAAAGAAACCGCATTCTTCCCTGCCAATGTGGATAGGCTTGAAAAGTGCGAATGTATATATGAAACCCTGCCGGGATGGTCGGACGATTTAAGCGAGGTCAGGGACTTTGGTGATTTGCCGCTCAACGCCCGCAATTACATTACTGTTATCGAGGAACTTGTCAAAGCTGCGGTAACTATGATCGGCGTGGGACCAAAACGAAGCCAGACAATTTTCAGGGACTAAACTGATATAAACTCTAAGTTTTAAAAACTAAATCCTAAACAATATCGAATGATCAAAGTTAAAATGTTCAAAACAAATTTTCCGCTGCGACAGGTTGTTTGGGTCATTTGAGTTTGGAATTTATTTAGAGTTTAGAATTTAGTGCTTAGGATTTTTAATTATGAATGCTGTACAGTACCCTAAACTAAAAATTACCGCTGAAAGGCTCAGCATAGATCCCCAACAGGTTCCTCGCCATATCGCCATCATTATGGATGGTAATGGTCGATGGGCGCAGAAAAGAGATATGCCGCGTGCCATCGGTCATCAGCAGGGCGGAAGAATAGTTGAAAGGATAGCTCTGGACTGCGTCGATTTGGGTATCGAGGTTCTAACGCTTTATTCATTCAGCATTGAAAATTGGAAAAGACCGCAAGCGGAGATTGATGCGCTAATGCACCTTTATAGCGAGTATTTGGTGGGAATTCGCCCTACGCTGCAAAGGAATAATGTCAAGCTGGTGCATCTGGGTAGAATTTCCCAACTTCCTGACAGTGTTCAGACTGACCTCAACGACACCATAAAGTTTACGGCTGACAATACGGGGATGATACTTGCATTGGCGCTTAATTACGGCGGACGTTCTGAAATAGCCGATGCCGTTCGCGAAATTGCCGCCGAATATAAAAAAGGCTCTCTTGCCCTTGACCAGATAGATGAACAATGTGTAACGGATCATCTCTATACCGCTGGACTTCGCGACCCCGATCTGCTTGTTCGCACCGCAAACGAAATGCGAATCAGCAATTTTCTTCTTTGGCAGATTTCGTACAGCGAATTTTATGTGACAGAAACTCTCTGGCCGGATTTCAAAAAGGCAGATCTCGAAAAAGCGATACTCTCCTACGCCAGCCGCGACCGCCGCTTCGGAGCGGTAAAACCTTCATCTGCGAGTTAAAGAACTATGCTGAAACACAGGCTTATTTTTGGCACATTGATGATTTTATTACTTATTGGCATCCTGCTGTTTGACGCTTGGCTCGACGGCTCGATAAATGATTCGGTTACTGATAAAGCGGTGAAGGGATCGCTGTTGTTTATGCTTATGGTACTGCTTATTTTTCCAGCCGTTTTTGAATTGACGGCTTTGGCTCGACGAAGCGGCATAACCATTTTCAAATCTCTTGCCATCCCAGCCTGCATATTAGCGGGGGGGTACTGGTATGTTGCTCAGTTTAAGTTCATTCATATTGAACCGCATATCTATGTTTTTGCCGTTTCGGCTTTTACCCTTGCTGCAACTTTTATTTATCAGGCGAAGCGTTTTGGGAATAACAAGGTTTTCACTAATTGCGGCGGAAATTGTTTTTGTGTGCTTTATATCGGATTTTTCAGTGCGTTTTTCATTGGAATAAGGGTGGATTTTGGTCTTTGGCCGCTAATGATGTTTATTTTTACCGTAAAATCCGCTGATATTGGAGCTTATTTTGTCGGTTCAAAGCTGGGTAAACACAAGTTTTCCCCCATTATCAGCCCCAATAAGACCTGGGAAGGTATGGCTGGGGCGGTTTTGGCCTCGACAATTATTGCAATGGCATTTGCGAAAGGCTTTGATATAATGTGCTGGCCGGCAGCGGTACTTTTTGGCGTCGTTTTCGCCTTTGCCGGGCAGCTTGGGGACTTGGCTGAATCCATGCTCAAACGCGATGCACAAGCCAAGGATTCCGACGATGTCGTTCCCGGTTTTGGAGGTGTGCTCGATATAATCGACTCGCCGCTGGCAACGGCCTTTTTGGCGTATCTGTTCTTTATGATGGTAAAGACTTAGAATGAAGGAAGTTTCTATTCAGTTGGACCCGGGCCACAAACAGGTCGAACTTTTCGGCCCAGCCGACAGCTACCTGAAATTACTCCGCACCGAACTTGACGTACAGTTAATCGTTCGCGGCTCGAACCTAAAAGTTACCGGTGAGGACGAAAATGTCACTAAAACCATCGAAGTCATTGACCGGATGCAAAAATATTTGATAAAAAATAACGGCCTTCCAGGCGGAGCGGTCAGAGAATTTATAAGACGTCAATATGCCGATGTCGGCGAAACCAGCGAGCCTATCACTGTTTACTCCGATAGAAAGGTTATTGAGCCCACCACAAAAGGGCAGTTAAAATATGTCGAGACCATGCTTACTCATGACCTTACATTCTGTACCGGCCCTGCGGGAACAGGCAAAACATATCTTTCCGTCGCTATAGCGGTACACATGTTGAAGAGAAAGCAGGTGCGAAAGATAATTCTTGCTCGCCCAGCCGTCGAAGCTGGCGAGAAACTTGGCTTTCTGCCCGGTGACATTGCCGCCAAAGTTAATCCTTATCTGCGTCCGCTGTTCGATGCCATAGAGGATATGATGGATTTCGGCCAGATGCGAAAACTGATGGAACTTGACGTCATAGAAATAATCCCGCTGGCTTTTATGCGGGGCAGAACTCTTAACGAAGCTCTCATCATTTGCGACGAGGCGCAGAATACGTCCCCAGCCCAGATGCTTATGTTTCTTACCCGACTCGGTCACGGCTCTAAAATGGTAATTACCTGCGACATCACTCAGATCGACCTGCCCAAAGGCCAAAAAAGCGGCATGATAGAGGCTATCGAAACGCTGCATCGAATAAAGGGTATAGGAGTTGTCGAATTGACTCAGCGGGATATCGTTCGGCACAGACTCGTTCAGAATATTGTCAACGCTTATAAGAAAAGAGGGATGGATTAAATTTGGGAAATTGTATTTGAGTGGGTAGCGGTTGCTGTTTGTTTTGAATTTGTTGTTTTTGGTAATTTGAATTTGCTTAGGATTTAGAAATTAGCGTTTAGTAATTTAAAATATGTGGTTTTCATCAAAAAAAAATCCGCGTCGTAATCACGTTCGTCGAGGTATTACCGGCGAGAAGTACTCGTCTTTAATGCAGTTGGCCAATATGGATACGCTTTTTAACCTGCTGCTCTGGTTGATATTTGTTACGCTTTGCATCACGGTCATGAGCATTCGGCTGCTTGCCGAAAGACTTTTTTTACAGATCGTTCCGCTGGCTGTTATCGTTGTACTGATTTCTTTGGCCATAGCGATTTATATTTATCATTATCAGCGAAGAATACTAAAAAACCACGCACGCGCAGCCGCGCTGACAGGTTTATTCCTCATCTTGCTCGCTGTCACCCGAATCGGAACCATTACTGGCCAGCAGCAGACGCTCTGGGCTACCGCTACGGCCATAACCGCCGCTATAATACTCACTATTGCCTACGACCAGCGTTTTGCCATAGGCATGACCGTTTTTTACTGCATACTTGCATGTTTTGCCGCTAAACCCTCAACCGAAGCGGAAACCAGCTTCGTGCTTTTTCTGACTATGGTCTCCGGTGCGATTACCTGCTGTTTTTCTCTGCGCGAAATACGAACAAGGATGAAACTTCTCGAAGTCAGCGCGCTTACCGCGGTTATTGTTTTTCTCGTTTCATTTTCACTGAATTTCTATAGAGTGCAAACAAATAGGTCCATTGTGGTAAACAATGCCGCCTGGCACGCGCTTTCTGCGCTTCTTGTCGGTATATTGATTCAGGGTCTTTTGCCGGTAATAGAAAAGATCTTCCGCATAGCCACAAGTATGACGCTTCTCGACTACAGCGACGCCAATCAGCCGCTTCTGCGGCGGCTTGCCATGGAAGCCCCGGGTACTTTCAGCCACAGTCTGCTTATTGGCTCGATAGCCGAAGCCGCAGCCGAATCTATCGGCAGGAACGGCCTTTTGTGCCGTGTCGGCGCCTATTATCACGATATAGGCAAACTGAATAAACCACACTACTTTACCGAAAATGAAATGGGTTCGCAAAGCCGCCACAAAGAACTGTCACCTGCAATGAGCCAGCTTATTATTGTCGGACACGTCAAGGACGGTATCGAGATGGCCAAAGAATACGGGTTACCCGCTGTCCTGCGGCAGTTCATCGAAACCCATCACGGAAAAACCCTCGTGGAATATTTCTACCACGAGGCAAAGAAAAAACAAGGCGACAAGCAAGCCCCTCCATCCGAAGCCGAATTCCGTTATACCGGACCCAAGCCTCAGACAAAAGAAGCCGCCATAGTAATGCTCGCCGACTGCAGCGAAGGCGCGGTGCGAAGTCTGCCGGAAATTACACCGATAAAAATAGAAGTGGTGGTTCACAATATGGCTATGAAACGCCTTCAGGATGGGCAGTTCGATGAGTGCGATATAACCCTGCGTGAGTTGAGTCTTATAGAAACCAGCATTGCCAAAAGTCTTGCCGCTCATCACCACGGACGGATTGCTTATCCGCATCGCCCCGATATGCCGCTGCCAAAGCGGGATACCGAACATCAAAACACCGCGGATCAGGGAGATCAACAATGACCGACAAAGATTCCGACAAGCCCGACCCTTTACTGGTCTGTATAAACTCGCGGGTAGAGCTTGATTTTGATGCGGATAAACTAACTTCCATTATAAAAACCATTTGCCGCCGTTTCGACATCCTCGCTGCCCAGATAAACGTGACAATACTTGACGATAAAAGTATCCGGCAGCAGAATGTAAAATTCTTAAATCATGATTATGTCACGGATGTAATTAGTTTCGACCTTACCGAAGCCGGGGATGTCCAACGATTTTTTGATATTATGGTCAACGGCCAGATGGCCTTCTCTCAGGCCAAACAGCGGACTCATTCGCCAGATGCGGAACTTGCGCTTTACACAATTCACGGCCTGCTGCATAATCTCGGCTTTAACGACGATAACGAAAAAAACGCATCGCTAATGCACAAAACGGAAGACGCGATTCTGAGCGAAAACGGCCTCGGCAGCGTTTATTATAGTTAATTTTGAAAGGAAACATTGGTGACTTTTATTGGTTGGATTGTTGTTACGATTTTCGTATTCGCTTTGCTGAGCCTGTTTTTCTCTGTCAATAGCATTGCTCTGCGGACATATTCGAGAAGCAAATTACAGGAGGCGTTCAAAGAGCTTGGCCGCGAAAATCTCGTCGATGTGCTTGTCGAACGAACCGAAAAACTCGCTTTAGCCTGTTCGCTGTATAGACTCATCCTGCACCTGTTTACACTGCTTCTGCTTGTAGCCGCCATCATTCGCGGCCAGACTCATCCGCCGACATTAACCGATTTGCTGTTCGCGTTTCTCATGGCTATCGCTCTTTTCAGCTTCTTTAGCCTCGCTATCCCGCACGCTTGGGCCAAATATTCCGGTGAAATAGTTCTAAGCCGTTCCTGGCGGCTGCTGGTTATTTTCGCCGCGATCGTCGCTCCTATCCTTTACGTTTTAAGCTTGTATGACGCCATTATACGCCGCCTGGCCGGAGTCGTGGAAGTGACACCAGAAGAAAAACACGAGGAAAAACAGGAAGAGTTCCTCACCAATCTCGAACATCAGCGGCTCGAAGGCGTCGTCGATGCCGAAGAACAGCAGATGATAGAGAACGTCCTCGACTTTTCAGAAACGACCGCAGGCGAAATTATGACCCCCCGCACCGATGTCATTGCCGTCGAAGTCGGCACCGATCTTAACAGCGTACTGACCACAGTCAACGTTGCCGGACACTCCCGCGTTCCTGTTTATGAAGAAACAATCGACAATATAATTGGCTTTGTTTACGCAAAGGACCTCCTGGCCGAAATAGGCAAGGACCCAGCCGAATTCAAATTAAAAGACAAAATGAGGGAGGCCTACTTTGTCCCTGAAACCAAACCGCTTCGCGCGCTTCTTCGCGAATTCCAGAACCAGAAACTGCATATCGCCGTCGTCCTCGATGAATATGGCGGCACAGCCGGAATTATCACCATCGAGGATATTCTCGAAGAACTTGTCGGCGAGATTGCCGACGAATACGAGGAAGCCGAAGCCGAACAGATCAAACGCATCGACGAAAATACCGTCGAAGCCGATGCCCGCGTTTACATTGACGACATAAACGACCAGCTTGAACTCGACCTGCCAGAAGAAGAAGACTACGAAACACTCGCCGGTTTTGTCTTCTCGCATCTTGGCTACATCCCCAAGGCGGGCGAAACCTTCGAATACAAAAATATTAAGTTCACCATCCTTGCAGCCGAGCCTCGAAGGATAGATAGGATCAAAATTCATTTTACACCGGAACGGTACAATGCTGATAAAGGATAACGCCATCTGCATTCGTTCCATTGATTATTCCGAGACATCGCAGATAGTGACATTTTTCACCCGCGATATCGGCAAGATTTCCGCTATCGCCAAAGGCGCAAGACGACACAAATCATCTTTCGACGGCCCCATCGAAGTTTTATCCTCCGGCCATATCGTCTTCACTTCATCCGACGAACCCAAACTTGTCACTCTAACAGAATTTCAGCAGGACCCGTCCCCACCCCTGACCGACCTTTATTCGCTGAACTGCTCATACTATGCCTGCGAACTTATCAACGCGCTTACCGATGAATACGACCCGCACCAACTGCTTTTTGATTCCCTATTGAAATTCGTCCGCAAGGCTCGCCAGAGCAAAGAAAAGACGCATATCCTTTCTGTTCTCGTTCTTTTTCAACTGAAACTTCTCCAGCAGATAGGTCTATTGCCTATCCTTACAATGTGCGGCAACTGCAAAAGTACCGCAAGGCAGAATTGGCAGGCCGCTTTTTTCAGCAGCAGTGCTAATACTATTCTGTGCGGCGACTGCGAAGCGCATTACCCTGATAAGATACGCTTTTCAAAATCCGCTCTTGAAGCACTGACCAATCTAAAAAAACTCGACCAATACCCAATTAAGACGCTGCTGGAACTGGAAAAACTTTTAACGTTCCATTTTACCGAAATGCTCCACCGCCCGCCAAAAATGGCAAAACACATCCTAAAACCGTAAAACAGTTTAATCAAAGATTTCAGAAATTAACACGGATTTTTTCACTTTACCTTTGATTTTCGAGAGCTTATAATTTCCAATGTAAAGATGGATGTATCTATAATAATGTGCACACCATACGGAGAGATAAAAGGATAAATATGCATGTTTGACATACTTATATGGAGTGTTGTTATAATAATTTGGGCGTTGATTGAACAGTGGCCTCCTGTAGTATTGATGTGGGTTTGCTGGGGACAAGGTATCTGTTTTGGTTTATTTATTTTTTTGCGAGTTCTATTTGTAAGGCAAAGCAGTGTTTGGTATAAAAGTGCGAGATTAACCTCTAAAGCTTTTGGATTTTTACCTTTAAATTTCTTCTTTTATTTAGCGTATATTTATTTTCTGAGGAAATTGTTTGAAAATACAGACTTTAAGCATGATTATATTCGAATGATACTGATTCCAATAGGAATATATTGTTTGACTCAACTATTTCGATTGATATATCGAATAGTTAAAGGCAACGAGATGATAATAAATCAGACTTTTTTTGACCAAAATTCATTTATTGTGTTATTGCCGATGCATATTATGATAATTGGATGTGGTTTTTTAAAAACGGGTTCTGGATCGAAGATTTACGGAACAGGAATGTTAATATCTCTTTTAGTGCTTAAATTATTAGCTGATACAGTCACATTTGTATATTCGATAAGAGGATTTTACAGGAAATAGCGATACGATATCCCACCCATGCGTTGCCCGAATTGTTCACATTATCTGCGTCAGCTAAAGGTCCCTCGCAGCGGGATAACGGTCGATTACTGCCCCGGCTGTCGCGGAACTCTCTATAATTCAGGCGAGATTTCCTTTATTGTCAACGACCTGGCAATCGACAACCGTGTCAAGCCGCAGGAGATCAAATACTTTCAGCCCAGAGAAACTATTAATATCTATAAAACAAATGAAAAGAAACGCCTCTGCCCGAAATGCAAGATCGAAATGAAGAAATTCAACTACGGCACGGACTCCAATGTCCTTCTTGATAAATGCTCCGATTGCAGGCGTATCTGGGCGGATAAGGGCGAGACGCTGGCTATCGCAAGTTATCTAAAATACAATCCCAAGGCCGAGCGGATCGCGAAAGCATTGCTCGATTTAGACAAAACCGCCGAAGTGCCTGACATCGAATTGCCATTTTTTCTGCCTCGTGTCATTGTGCCTTTTTGCGACGATGCTCCTCGCTATACATTTCCATTTATAACTATCGCTATTGCTGTTCTTTCGACACTTATTTTTGCCCATCAGTTCTTTGACAGCTCGCATCAATTGAGCGATGTCATGTCGGAAAATATCTTTACCTTCGATTTGTTCGGTTCGATGTTCGCGCAGGGCGGCATTTTGTTTTTTCTCTGGAACATGCTTTTCCTGTGGCTGTTCGGGGACAATATCGAAGACTGCTTCGGCCATGTCGGATTTTTAATATTTTTTCTGATAGCGATGTTTGTCGGGGCACTTCTCCATAACATTATCACAGATGATGTCCAAATAACCGCTGTCGGAATTCCTGCCGCAGTGTCAGCCGTTATGGGATCGTATTTTATTTTCTTTCCCACCGCTAATATCCGCATTTTCGCCGTTTGGGATTGTATAGACATCCCTGCTGCCGTATGTCTGGGCGGCTGGTTCATCTTTCAGATAGTTTATTCTATTGTCAGTGCCGACACCATCGACAAGGCCGCTGTTATTATACAGATTATCCTGTTCCTCTGCGGAGCCGCACTTGCAGCGGTAGTAAAAAGCAATAGGAAAATTTCTCCAAACGGATAATTTAATAGCGATTCTGTCATTGAAAAACCGCCAAAAAAAGGGATAATTGCCCCCATGAGCGAAGATATAAGAGAAAGAATCGACAGCCTGCGGCAGCAGTTACGCCGCCATGATTACCTATACTACGTCCAAAATCAGCCCGAAATCAGCGATCACCAGTACGATAAGCTTTTCGACGAACTTAAACAGCTCGAAAAACAGCGCCCCGATCTCGTAACAGCCGATTCGCCCACCCAGCGAGTCTCCGGTCAGCCGATAGAAAGCTTCACACAGGTTCGCCACGCAATACCCATGCTCAGTATCGACAACACCTACAATGCCGAGGAGTTAAGGGCCTTCGACACCAGGGTCCGCAAAGGGCTGGGCACGGAAAAATATGACTATGTGGTCGAGCTTAAAATTGACGGCGTAGCCATGAGCCTGCGGTATGAAAAAGGATATTTCGTCCTTGCCGCTACGAGGGGTAACGGCGAAGTCGGCGACGACGTAACAGCAAACGTGCGTACAATTAAATCCGTTCCTCTTCTTCTCAATAACCTTAAAGACGCGCCGGATGTAATGGAAGTTCGCGGCGAAGTTTATATGCCGAAAAAGTCTTTTGAAAAATTAAATAAAGGGAGGGAAAACGAAGGCGAGCTATTATTTGCCAATCCGCGTAACGCTACAGCCGGTTCGCTGAAACTGCTTGATTCCCGAATTGCCTCCCAGAGAAACCTTTCCTTCTTCGCATACGCCGCCGGCGAACTGTCACAGGATTTGGCAGACAACCACTTTGATACACTGAAAAAATTTAGGGACTTCGGCCTGCCGGTCAACCCCAATGTAAAACACGCAAAAGACATTGATGAAGTGCTTGATTTTTGCCTCGGCTGGGAGGACAAGAAAAAAGACCTCGACTATCAGATAGACGGCATGGTTATAAAAATAAACCGCTATGACCAGCGGGAAAAACTTGGCGCGACAGGCCGCTCGCCGCGATGGTGCATTTCCTACAAATTTGCCGCTGAACAAGCCGAAACAAAAGTCAATTCTATCGCTGTCCACGTCGGAAAAAGCGGCATAATAACCCCAATCGCCAACCTCGAACCTGTGCTGCTGGCCGGAACCACCGTCAAACGTGCCAGCCTGCACAATTTCGAGGAACTCGCTCGAAAGGATGTTCGCGAAGGTGACAGTGTGATGATAGAAAAAGCAGGCGAGATAATCCCACAGGTTATCGAAGTGCTAATAGACAAGCGCCCCAGGAATTCCAAAAAATTCCAGCCGCCCAAAAAATGTCCCAATTGCGGCTCGGATGTCAAAAAGGATGAAGATGGTGCGTATATCCGCTGTACCAACCGCGATTGCCTCGGAATGCTGCGGGAAAAACTTATTCATTTCGCCGGCAAGGGCCAGATGGATATCGACCAGATAGGCCCGGCTATCATCGACCAGCTTGTCGATAACTCTCTCGTTGAGGATTTTTCCGATTTTTATAAGCTCGATAAAAATATGCTTTTAGGTCTTGAAAGGATGGGCGAAAAAAGCGCATCCAACATTATCGATTCCATCGAACAAAGCAAGAATCGTCCGCTGTGGCGGCTGCTGAATGCGATCGGTATAAATCACGTCGGTGCCCAGAACGCCCGAATCCTTGCCGACCGTTTCGGCTCTCTCGATACAATTAAAAAAGCCGACAAGGAAGAATTGGAAGCTATCGACCAGATAGGCCCCAAAATGGCCGAGAGCATCTATGACTATTTTAGAAATGATAAGAATCTAAAAGTTATTGATGAACTTCTTAAAAACGGTGTTAAGCCCCAGCAGCAGGGAACGAAGAGTGATAATCTTGCTGGAAAGATTATTGTTGTCACCGGTACGCTCGAATATTTTAGTCGAGACGAGATAAAAGAGACGATTGCCAATTTAGGCGGCACAGCCGCCTCCAGCGTTAGCAAAAACACCGATTTTGTTCTGGCAGGCGAAAACCCCGGCAGCAAGATAGACAAAGCACGTGAGCTTGGCGTAAAAATAATCGACGAAAAAGAATTTTTGAAACTGATCGACCAACCTGCAAAAAAGCTTATCAAGGAAGACAAAAAGAAGGAACTGTTATTTTAACACTGTTATGAATACTAAATTCATGAATATCGCATTGAAGCTTGCCGCTAAGGGTGTCGGTTCTGTCGAACCGAATCCGGCTGTGGGGTGCGTTATTGTTAAAGGCGGCAAAATTATCGGCAGGGGGTATCATAAAAAATTTGGTCAGCCGCACGCCGAAATTAACGCCCTTGCCGACTGCCGAAAGAAGGGCAATAACCCCGCCGGTGCGGATATGTATGTTACCCTCGAACCGTGCTGTCATTTCGGCAAAACGCCGCCCTGTACAAAGGCTGTCATAGAAAGCGGCGTAAAAAAAGTTTTCATCGCCATGACCGACCCAAGCTGCCACTGCGACGGCAGGGGGGTCGAACAGCTCAAAGCCGCTGGCATCGATGTCACCATCGGCATTTGCGAAAAAGAGGCACGCCTTCTGAATGCACCTTTCATCAAATACGCCCAAACCGGCAAACCTTGGGTTATTGCCAAATGGGCGCAGTCCATCGATGGCAAATTGGCTTTTAGTGACCCAGCCGCGGACGGCCAGTGGATTTCCAACGAGCAAAGCCGCAAGGATGCCCATAAACTTCGCTGCCGGGTACAGGCTATTCTTGTCGGTATTGATACGGTCATAGCCGATGACCCGCTGCTGACCCCGCGGCCATCTATGAGCAAAAAGCCTATCCGCATTGTCCTTGATTCGCAATTGCGTATTCCTACTTATTGCCAGCTCTTAAAGACAGCGAAAAAATATCCGCTGTTGATTTTCACCGACGAAGGCGCCGTAAACGCCGACCTCAAAAAGGCCAATCTGATAACCAAAGTCGGAGCGGAAATTATCACTGTAAATTTGGATGAAAATAAAAGATGCGATCTTGCCGCTGTTCTCGATGAACTGACCAAAAGAAACATCCAGCAATTACTCGTCGAAGGCGGAGCAAAAGTAATCGCCTCATTTTTACAGCAAGGCATTGTCGATGAACTGTGCGTCTATATCGCCCCTAAAATCCTCGGCTCAAAAGGCGGTGTCACTATCTCCGATTCGCTTTCGAGCCTCAAAAACGAACTTTCTCTAACGAATATTGCTATCACTCCCTTCGGTGAGGACGTACGCATCATCGCTCTGCTTAAACCATTATTTTGACAACGACTCTGTCATTCCGAACGAATGTGAGGAATCCGCAAAATCAGCGTCGCGTAGCGACTCTTTGTCATTCCCGCGAAAGCAGGAATCCAGACCCTTTTTCACGCTTCACACTTTTACTAACTTTACCCCATCAGCTTGCTGAACGCAGTACGCGATACGCTTCATTCCAGCATTTTCTTGCTTCGCAGGATATGATGATAATGTTGGGCGAAGCGGTGGGCCTCATCCCGCACATATTGCAATAACTTCAGAGCCGCGTTATTTCTCGCCAGCCGCAACGGCTCACTCGTTCCCTGCCGGTAAATCTCCTCTTCTCTTTTTACAAGTGACACCACCCTTAAATTAGTACCTATATTCTCTGTGTCATAATCTGTCGTTCGGTCAGTTTGTTTTGAATTTGCGGTTTCTGTAATTGGAATTTGTTTAAGATTTAGAAATTCGTATTTAGTATTTTGTTTACGACTCTGCCGCTCTGTGTTCTCTGTGGCAAAAAGTTCCTTCAGTGCACACTCCGCTGCATGCAATTGCCCCAGCCCGCCGTCTATCAAAATAATATCCGGCCATAACTCCTCACCAGCCGTCGCGTACTTATACCGTCGCCTGACTACTTCGGCTATCATCGCGTAATCGTCTACCCCAGTCACCCCCTTTATTGCAAACCGCCGATACCCGCTTTTGAAAGGTCGTCCATCAATAAACTTGACCAGCGAACCGACCGCCTCGCTCCCCGAAATATGCGCGATATCTATCCCCTCGATTATCCGCACCGGCTCCGGCATTCCGAATATCTCCTGCAATTTTAAAAGCGCCTCCGATGGGTCTGTCACAAAAACCTCCGGCTGAACATTCTCATCTGGCGTGCCGCGCTCATCCAATTTTTCTATCAGCCGCAATCTATCCCGTAAAACAGCTGCCTTTTCATATTCCATCTTCCGCGCCGCCTCGGCCATCTGCCCTCTCAACTGCCGCAGCACAGCCGACCGCTTCGACCGCAAAAATTTCAGAAGGTCGCTTATGATTTTCTTGTAATCATAATGACTAATCCTATCTCCGCACGGCGCGGCGCACTGTTTGATACTGTACAAAAGGCACGGCCTGAAAAACCGCCGCTTCGCATCGTCCTTGCGTATATCCAAGCCGCATGTGCGAAACTTAAATATCTTCTGCATCACCACCAGCGTCTGCCGCAAATCCTTTACGCTGGTAAACGGCCCGAACAGACGGCTCTTCGCATCCGGCTTGCGGGTTATATAAACCCCTGGAAAATCGTCCCACGTCGTAATTTCCAGATACGGAAACGTCTTGTCGTCGGCAAGGTCGGTATTATACGGCGGACGAATATCCTTGATCAGCCGAGCCTCCTGCAAGATTGCGTCCACTTCGTTAGCCGTCTCGATAAAATCCACCGTCTCAACCTGGCTTACCATCTCGACTATCCACGGACCCCGCGATTCGACCAGGTCCGTTGACGGCTGAAAATAGCTCCCAGCCCGCGACCGCAGGCTCTTCGCCTTGCCGATATACAGCACCTTGTCAGAGCCGTCCTTCATAAAGTACAGACCCGGCCCAGCCGGAAACTGCTTTATCCGCTCACGTATTCTATCCAACCGGTCTTGTGCCTTCTCGTCACTCATCGCCGATTATTATACTAAAATTCAAGCGGAGCGAGAAATCTTTCATTCGTTTGTGCCAGTCCGCGATTTCGCAGCTTTCACTTTTCGCCCCTACTTCTTCGCTTTCTCGTCTGATTTTTTCTCAACTCTCAAATTTCAAATCTGCCTGACCCGAACTTGCTGAAAGGGCGGGAATCCAGATGTTTCTTTTTTGCAACCTGTTCCTATACCCTGTTTCTATGCCTATAACCAGCCTCATCCGCGTTCATTTGCGGCTAATCTTTTTCGTGAAAAAAGCTGCATTTTTTTTCTTGACAATAATCTGCCGTTTCGAGAAAATGCGCCCCAGAAATGAGTTCCCTACAGGACTGGGTTTTTCCC
>JAQURJ010000056.1 GCA_028715705.1 Phycisphaerae bacterium
CTGCCGACGGATGAACTGCGCAGGAAGCTTGCCAACCGCGCAATGGCTGGTCGGCTGAGTGTTCGGGAGGTTGAGCGGCTTGTGCAGAACTATCTTGCAGAGTCCGATAGACCCGTGCGGCTGAGGGCGAGTAAGTCGGCGCATATAATGGATCTTGAAAACCGGCTGGCGCAGCAATTGGGGACGAGGGTGGCGATTCAGACGAGACGCGGCGGTCAGCGGGGCAAGATAATTATAGAGTTTTCTTCTCTTGAAGAATTCGATCGCATCACGGACGGCATGGGTCTTGCGGTGATGGAAGAAGTGTGAGAAAAATAAAAAAAATGAAGAGTAAAAAGAAAAAAGATAAATACAAACCCATAAACTTTACAACAAAATAGACCCGCTATATCCTTGTATGTTTTAAGTAAATTTTAAAGTAGAATATCGAAACATAACCAACGTCCGAAAATATAGCGCTCCGTTTCGCAAAAGAAATGTTACATATAAACCCGCGAGGGATTGGGGGCATTTATTTCATGTCACCGGCAGAGCGGTGACATTGGTTTATACTAATCAGTACATAGTATAGGCTACAGTTTTGGCATGAAAAAAAGAACGAACGAGTTTTGGAGAAGATTTGATGTCGGCAAGATTCTGTTCAACGCGTTTTCGCAGCGACTCGTTTTTCCTCAAGGGTATTTTAGTGGTGCCATGGTGACGAAGATGATTCCAAACAAATTCATCGGGATTCAGATCAGGCGAATAGCCTGGCAGAAAATGCAACTCCAGTCTGCCCTCAAGAGATTGCACATAAGCGGCTACAAGCCGCGCTTTGTGAGCGGGCAAACCATCTATAACAAGAAATACAGTACGGCGCCGGTTACGCATAAATGCTTTCGGGAATTCGATAAAGCGTGTTGCATTAAGACGGCCGGTATAAACCGAATACCAAAATGCTCCACGGGCGGTCACAGCGGAAATAGCACTGACAGATTGCCGCTGGCCGCTGGTCTTCACAACAGGCGTCTGACCTTTGGCTCCCCACGTTCGCTGAAGCGGAGCATCCGAACGAATGCCAGCTTCGTCCAGAAAGAATATATCAGCTTTTCGGCGTTTGGCACGCTTTTTCAGCTTTGGGTAATCTTCGTTCTTCCACTTCTCAACAGCTTGCGGGTCTCGTTCATAGGCTCTGCGAAGCGGTTTCTGGGGCGTTACCCCAAGGTCCGCCAGCAGACGACCAACGGTGGTTACACTCAATTTCTTTTTGAGCTTGCTTTCGATAAGACTGACGATTATACGACGAGTCCACAACCCAAAGTCAAATCCATATTGTCGCGGGTCTTTACCGCATATCCATTTACGCACCTGCTGTTTTTGTTTAGCAGTAAGTTTTGGAGTTGGACCTGGATGCTTGTGAGACTTAAGAGCAGTCTCTCCTCCGGTTTTTGCGTCACGCAGCCATTGGTAGATGCTTGTGCGGCACAGACCGTAACTTTTCATGACACCACTGGGAGCTTCACCGTCTTGGACACGGCGGACCGCCATGATGCGAATTGTTTCCAACGTTTTGTGATCAAGTGTTCGTCCATCTATCTTCATGGACGTTATTATAACATGATAGAATATAAATGTGTAGTATAATCTATGTACTGATTAGTATATTCATGGAGCCGATTCTTTAAATATTAGGCAGCTATCTTTTTGTCTGCACACGGAATTGTTTTATGGCAGACATTTACGTAGTAAATGAAAAGGCTCCGAATTTGTCGAACCCGGAGCCTTGTTTTTAATCTACAAAAATAAAACTATTTTTTCGATTGCTCACTATTCGCGGTTTCGTCAGCGGGCGAATCATTCAGATGTTCGATGGCATTCTTAAGATATTCAATGCTGGAAATTATTTTGCTCTTGGCAATTTTTTCTTCGGCGAGAGCAAGGCACGTCTGTATCCTCGCCCTGATGGTATCAGCCGATCTAAAGGGGCTGTTCTTGTCCATCTGTTCTCCAACAAGCATTTGGCCGGCTGCAACTTCTGCTTTCATCGCGAAGTTCAGGTCGTCGAGGATATCTTCTTTTATATCCTTTGCCATAACGATATTGCGTTTTGCTAAAGCTGGTCTTGTGCATATAACGGGCGCGCCGGGCTGAATCCAATTGGGGTCACTGTCATCGGCATCACCGGCCGAACCAAGAGTTCCGTCATTGCCGCTGCCGGATTTGTCGTAAGCGATGTCACCAGCCCCTTCGTCGAAATCCCAATAGCCGACAAGACCATCTTCACCGCCAGTCAGTTTGTGATACATATTATATTGTATCTGTTCGGCGGTTAATGCCCGATTGAAAACCGCAACCTCGTCAATCAGACCATTAATGTCGTTGACAGGTGTCACATCCAAATTTCCATCGACATATATGTATGTTTTATCTGTTGCAGTATTTCTTACGGCTGCAACATGATGCCATGTATCATCATTTAATATAGTGCTTCCATAGTTTCCCAAGGCATTGTCATATACATCCCTAATGTCAAAATACAGTTTATTCTGATGAACGCCGAAAGTATATCCTTCCCTGTAACAGCCGCAAACGGGACAATTGTACCAAACCATTTTGCTGACAATCGGAGAATAGAGAACGCCGGCGGACTGAAAAATAATTCGCAGTTGTTCTCCAACGCCCCTATCGATCCGCAGGCTCTTGAAGCGGCTATCGAGCAGATGATTCAGCACCGCCATCGGGTCGCGCAGACGCTTGGCGAATATTAAGCGTTCTTTGACGGAAAAGGACGAAAAACTTGCCGAACTTGTCGATATGATGAAGAAAAACATCAGGTACGCCGACAATACTACCGATTTTAACAATGATAAACTCAAACTTCTCGGCTGGTCGGCTCGTAAAAGGCGAGGCAAATTGCAGCCGCCCGGCCAGTGCATGGGTCTTAAGGTCCGCTACCAGGCAGGCGGGGTTATCATATTAGAGTGGAAAAAGCCCGCCGATGGTGGTAGAGTACGGTTTTATGAAATGCTGCGGCGTGTGGACGGGGGGATTGGGAGTTCGCCGGTAGTTCGCCGGCGGAAACGGCGACTCTGACGGACCAGCCGACAGCGGTCAGGATCGAATATACCGTCGCAGCCGTCAATAAAAAAGGCAAAGGGGCGGAAAGCAATACGGTGGAAATTGTGATAAGCTGAGAAAATAGGGGAATAAATGAAGGGAAAGACAATCGAAAACGGGTATCGTTATAATAATTTCTGGCTGATCGCCGGATTGTTAAGTCTGCTGCTGGGCGTAATTCTCACCCGTGACATTACAAGGCCGTTTACCGGCCTGCACAGCTGGGCGCAGGCCAGCGGGTCAGTCACGTCGCGGGCGCACGCAAGATACGGTTTTGGCTACACCAAAGGCATTGCAACATGGGCGCTCGGCAACCCGCCGCCGGCCAACCCGCAAAGATACTGGGACCACCCGCAGGGAAGTGTTCTGATCGGGGGGCTGTTTATGGCTGTTTTCGGACAACATGAGTGGTCAACACGTATCGGGGGCCTGCTGTCGGGACTGCTGAGTTTACTTATCTTTATGAAGATAATGCGGGGTCTTGTCCGGGATGACAGGGTAACAATACTTTCGGCGGTATTTTTAATCATTTTTCCGATAACCGGTTATTTTGGTATCGGCGGGTGGGAAATATCTACGGCTCTGGGAGCGATATACTGTTACCTTGTCTGCATAGGCGCATTGATAGACAGTCCCAAGCCAAAGATATGGCATCGGATAGTTCTTGGCGGGTGTCTTTTTCTGACGTTGCAGTTCAGTTGGTTAGGATTTTTCTATGCTTTTGCGATTGGCAGCCATTATGTGCTGGGCTGCGTTTTCAAACGCAAAAAGCCTGACTGGCCGCTGCTTTCGATACTGTTCTTTGCTCCGGTTTTAAGTCTGGTTTTGACATTCACGATAATGGCCGGTGGTTACGGTTGGGATATAAGCAAGATTATCGAGCTTTACAAGTGGCGCTCGGCAAAAGGTGAGATGCAGCAGATGCAGGGATTTGACTGGAATGCCTGGTTTAGCCAGTTGTGGCTGTTCTGCGTTGAGGATTTTACTGTGCCGGTATTGTTTATTGCGCTGGCGTATTTGACATTCGGACAGCTGTTTGTTTTTATGGAAACGAAAAAGGATGAAACCACCGGCAAAAGGAGCCGGCAGTTCCCGATGGGGTGGCTTTTTATTTTTCCGGCGATTTTGTTTCTGTTGGTTTTCAGGGGTCTGGTATGGAAGCATCAATACTGGCTAAAGCCGCTTTCGTTTCCGCTGGCGATATCGGCGGCTATGGCGATACTTTTAATATGGGATTTTATAAAGCGATTCAACAGGAATGCGGCAATCGGTGTTGTGACGGGGATAATAATACTGATAAGCGGATATTGCGTGGCGGGGACAAATTATTTTCACTCCATTCGCTGGCAGCCGCAGGCCAAGATAGATATGTTTGAAATGCTAAACGAAGTGATACCGCCGGATAAGAGGCTGCTTAGCTTTGAGGATTTCATCGTTAACCAGCACAGGGCCAAGGGCGGATTCATCAGGCCGGAGATTGCGTGGTATCTGGATAGGGAAATAGACACCGCACGCACTTTGCAGGAGATAGAGGAAAAGGCAAAGACGGGTATGTATCCCTGTTATCTTATGCCGCTGGCGTATTATGATCAAAAGACAACACAGTATCTAAATCAGTTGAGCAGCCAGTTGCGGCAGATATATAAATTTGAATACATCCCCGGTGCCGCTGGCAAAACAACAAAGGAGGGTAAATTTCTCAAAGCGGGGATGAACTCCTATATGATCTTCTATCTTAACAGCCGGGCCAAATGATTTTCTTGACAGAATCCTATATTAAGATATAATAACTCGGAATAAGAGCGAGAAGGAGAGATTTTCCCCCGGTTTTCGCCCTGAAATTGCGGTTGAAGTGCATAAATAGAGAGAGAATTTTGAGAAAAGGAGAGAAAAATGAAGAAATTTACAAGTGCGGCTATTCGGTCGGGGCCAATTTAGCGGTTAACGGGGGCTTTGAATCCTTAAAAGAAAGAACGATGGCAAAAAGAGTCGATTATAACAACATTTATTCTAACTCTAGTACAGAACATTTTGTGTGGGTAAAAAAAGCTTGTCTCTGGAAGGCTGGTATAATCCATGATCTAACAAAAAATAAATCATTCAACTCAATTCTCGAAATTGGAACCGGAAGAGGCGACGTTTTGGATGCATTAAATGGTTTTGAAAGGAAGATCGGCGCAGATATTTCGGAAGAGGCCTTAAAACAGCA
The DNA here is from genome assembly GCA_028715705.1 of Phycisphaerae bacterium. Lineage (GTDB taxonomy): Bacteria > Planctomycetota > Phycisphaerae > Sedimentisphaerales > Anaerobacaceae > JAQURJ01. Next base: position 5,306 of record JAQURJ010000056.1, read on the forward strand.
CAAACTAATTTATCCGGAACATGAGCTTGTCAAGATTGATGCTGATGAAAGATTGCCTTTTGCGGATGATCAATTTGACTGTGTTTTACTATGTGATATTTTAGAGCATGTGGATAAACCTGTTGATTTGCTAAAAGAAGCTTCGAGAGTAGGTAAGTACCTTATTCTAAAAATTCCGGTTGAAAAAGCAATTTTTGTCAAAATCATGCAAAAAATAAGAGGCCTTGATTATGGAATTAATCATCCAGCCGGTCATCTTCATTGCTGGAATTTGAGAGATATTTACTCTTTGCTGGCAAAAGCAAAAATAAATATCATAGATGAAAAATTCTGGCCAACACCCACGATGTTATTAGAAAAAAAATTTGCTGTTAAAATTATAACTTTTCGGATATGTGCTTTGCTGGACAAGGTATTCAGTACCAGCTTTTTCAATCGCACCTTACTGGGCGGCTCTTATTTTGCGGTTGGTCAGAAATGTTAACATTTTCAAAGTCCTCTGGGCTTTTGCGCCAAAGATAAATTGAACAAAATCCGCCAATTATAAAAGAATATATTATCATTACCGCTCTATCAATAACGGCAGCTAAAATTCCAATATTCAGGGGCAAGCCGATTACCACACTCGCCGCACCGATAACAATTTCCCTTATGCCCAAGGCGCCCGGAGTCAGGCTTATAAACATTAAAAAATAACCAACAGAGCCAAGTATTAAATAACCAGCAGGGTGAATATTTTGATCCAAGGAATTAAATATGATCCCCAATCTCACAGCCGTTAAAAGGTAATTTAGATTCAGCAGGGCGACGCTATAAAATAAATTTTTTTTATAGGCAATCAGCTCACTTCGTGCCTCAAAAAATATCTTAAGCTTTTTTACAATAATATTATTGGTATCCGGCAGGGAAATCGGCACAAAGATTAAAATCGAGGAAATAACTAAAAATAAAAAGTAAACCAGCATCAATACTTTAACCTCAACCGAATGAATATCGTACTTAAGGAGCAATGAAAACAAACCAACCAATGATGTGGTCAATATCATAACGAAAGTCAAATACATGAAAAAAACGGTAAATTTTAGATATCCGAGATTATAGTGTTTTTTTAGAAAACTGGCTTTGAACAATGTCCCAAATTTCATCGGGGCATAATTGAGCAGATATGAGGCATTTTGAAGCAGGAACATGTCCCAAAATTTTGCCCTAATACCAAATCCGTTGAGTAATATTTTGTGAACAAAAGCGGTATTAAATACGCCGAAAACAGAGATTGTGAAAATAAAAGTTATATCCCATGCGGAAAGCCGCATTATCGCTTTCAGTTCCAACCAGTTACGCTTTAGGTACCAGAGCAAGAATGCGATTATTAAGAAAGCTGCTATATTTTTTATATACCTAATCATTTTTTTTGAGCTTATAAACATAAGAAGTAGCTAAAAAGAAACTGCTTGTTTTAAACCGTAAGAATTTCCTGTCCCTTAAGCCGTGCCAGGTATAAGGCACAATGCAATATGTCCCGATTTTTTTTTCAATCTTCCAATTTGTAAATCTAAATAAACTATCTAAATTTCTAAAAGTAAAGGAATGTATATGTCCCTCGGTTTCTGGTTTTTTGACAATATCGGAAAGAATATTAATAAAACTATATGGATTAGGCACAGATATGAGCAGTTGCCCATTGTCAGAAAGCACTCGATGTAATTCGGTTAAAACATAAGTTGGATTTTCAACATGCTCTAAAACTTCCAGCATGACTATCGAATCAAAAAAGTCATCTTCAAAAGGCAGCCCATGCGTTATATCACAAAGCTTGAAAGTTCCTTGTTTGTTTTTTAACGACTCAATAACTTTTTCAGAGATATCTATACCATAATAATTGCAATTAATTCCTTGTTTGTTCAATATCTCAGAGAGATAAGCATGCTTGCAGCCTACATCCAAAACGCGATGCTGGTTTTCAATCTTATCGGCTATTTCCAGAGCGCGTAAATATCTAATTTGACCTTCTTTATCTAAGCAAGTATATCTTTCCGCTCTATGATTATAAAATTCACTTTTTTCCATTTTTAGTCATTTTTGATAAGCGATTTAAGTAAGTCTAATTTTTTCTGTACACAGTCCTGCCATGCATATTTTTCCAATACCATCTTTCTTCCATTTTTGCCCAAATCTTCTTTTATATTATTATTTCCCAGGATTTGCAAAACTGCCTTTGAAAGAGATTCAGAAGAGCCCGCTTCGAATAACAAACCTGTTTTGTTGTTTATGCAAACTTCAGTTATTCCACCAATGTTGGATGCCACCGTTGGCACTTCACATGCGGAAGCTTCTAAAATACTTACTCCGAATGATTCTTTGCATATTGACGGATTAACATAAACTTCAAAGCTATTTAAAATATCACAAACTTTATTATGTTCCACAAAATCTTTGAATACTACATAATCAGTAATGTTTAGTTTTTCTGCAAGTTTTTTTAAATTGATTAAATCATCACCTCTTCCAACCATCATAAATCTACAAGTTGGCACTTTCTTCATAATCAGTGGTACCGAATTAAGGAAAACATAAGGCCCATATTTGAGAGACATGGTTTTTAAATATCCAACTAAATTTTTATTTCTACATTCTTTTTTGGGATAAAATTTTTCGCAATCAATACCAAAAGGAATTTGAAGTATTTTTTTGATATTCGAAGAAATGTTTTTTGCATATTCCATCATATACATACTTGAAGAAGCAACGCAATCTGCCTTTTCTAAAGCGTATTTTAAGATTAATTTTTTAAAAAATGGCAAATTTCCTTTGCCGCTCCATATTATATCACTGCCCCAAAGATTTATAACAAGGGGATGAAATTTTGAAAAACAACCAATAACACCATGAGTGCTTATATAGTGCGCATCCACAATATTAGGGTTTATTTTTCTTAATATTTTTTTTATATTAAAAAGTAACCATAAGTATGACAAAAAAGACCAAAAGGGTGAAGTAGAATTTACAGGTCCAATGTGAACAAGATGACTATGGATGCTTTCAAGATCATGTTTTCTTATGCTAACTACGTGAACCTCATTACCATGTTGGTGATAAGCTTTGGCCCATCTTTGAGTATGAATATTTTTAGAGTTCGCGATTATACAAATTTTCATAATTGTCGATTTTTTTCAAACATGACATATTTTCATTTTCTTTGCACGAGTCGTTGGCCAATTGCAGGTGGTTATTTTTTTGGGTCAGTTAATTTGCCTTTTTTTAACCGGCAGAATTGGTCATAAATCCATTCACTTAGGTCTATACAATCCTCTAACATTTTTTGCCGTTTATCCTGCCAGATTTTCTTCAAATCATTTTTGGCGAGTAAATCCCCAACCATCTCGAGAAGTTTATCAAAATCAGAAGGCAAAAAGCCGTAAGTCAGGCCGTATTTGTTTTCCAACTCCTCCAAATACGCAAGCCGCCCGACAAAGGTATTACACCTTATCGAAGGTACTCCCAGAACAGCGGCTTCGGCTGCCATGGTCTGGCTATCTCCTATAACCATATCGCAAAAGGCCATTACATCTAAAATCCTGTCCGAATTTGTCGGCAGAAGGTATTGCTCAATATCCTTATCAACCGCCTTTTCGGCGCTGATAAATACTCGCCCATGTTCTTTCAGCAGCCCGATCAGTGTTTTAGCCTGTTGTGTACTTACGCCCTTTTCTCCAATATCATGATGAGCCTTCAGCGCAACGAGTCGAATAAGGAAATATCTCTGGCCGGGGCTAACGCCAAGTTCTTTCAAAACGCTGTCATCAGGCGTAAAATTACCGGGGTGTAGATAAGCAAGCTCGTGGTATCCATTGTATGTCAGATGTTTCCTGCCATAATTCTCAAAAGAAAGGCACTGAGGTGTTGCGATGTAATGTGCCGGCGGATAAGCCAATCCGGTAAGCAAAGGAACTGCTTTGGCGTCGTCTTCTTCGAAAATAATCGAAATCGCCCCGGTCAATCTCGCGGCAGGGCCGGCAATTATCGAAGTGCCGACTATAAAATCAATTTCCTGCTTCCTTGCCAGCGTTGTCGCAAGCAAAAACGCTTTGAAATTTTGTATAGCCAGCGGAATAAGCCCGTTTCGAGTTCTCTTTACAACATGGTAAGCAAATCCCGCTTTTTCTATCAGATCGACAAGGCATTCCTTATCACGTGCTATGATTTCACAACCATGGCCGTTTTCGATTAACCTTTTTATTACATTCTTAAAAAGATGAAAGTGAGCGGGATGCCCAAGATCGAATATTATTTTCATTGTTCTGTCAGCTCCCTGCGGGTGGGCTGTCTTTTAATCGCAAGTAACTCCTGTGTAAGCTTTCGGTTTGCCCCTATGATATGGCCGATGATGCCCAGCGAAAACAGGTTGAACGAAATTATCAGCAGCACCGCACCGAGCAGCAATGACTGGATATGTCCGCTGGTCCCCTTCACAAGGTAATCATACAAAAACCTCAGGCAGGGTATCAGGCCGAGCAGCCCCATAAATATCGAAGCGTATTAAAATGTCATGAACGGTTTGTAAATTATATACGACCGCAGAATAACGCATACCGAACGCCAAATATACCCGGCAACAGACTTGAACAGCCGCGATTCCCTCATTTTGTCGTTTACGTCTATCGGTACAGAAGTTATCCGCATATCCATCGCGCCGGCCTGAATGATCGTCTCAAGCGTGTATGTGTAACGGTTGAAGACCTGAAGCTGGCTTGCCGCCTGAGCCGAATAGGCACGAAAACCGCTGGTCGTATCAGGCACATTGGTACCCGAAAAACGCCGAACCACGCTGCTGCCCAGCCTTTGCAGCTTCTTTTTGATGAATGAAAAATGCTCTATTTGCTCGATCGGCCTTGCGCCGACAACTATATCGGCCTGATTGTCGATTATCGGCTTGATAAGGTTCTTGATGCAGTCGGCCTTGTACTGATTGTCGCCGTCGGTGTTGACTATAATGTCGGCGCCGTGGTTAAGGCAGTAATTAATGCCGCGAGTAAATGCCTTGGCAAGCCCGTGATTGGAGCCGAGCTCCAGAATATGATGAACGCCGAGTTTTTTAGCGATTTGGACTGTGTTATCGCTGCTGCCGTCGTCAATAACCAGATATTCGATCTGTTCAATGCCGTCAAGTTCTTTGGGAAGATCTTTGATAACATCCGAAAGAGTCGCTTCCTCGTTATAACACGGTATCTGGATTATAAGTTTCATGTTCGATCTCGCTCAATTCATAAAGAATAAAAATTGGACTTTTTTGTCGGCTTGCGAACACGTTGTCCGTTTTTTTTGTATTCTTCAAAGTATCGACTGAATAAGGTTTTAAGGTATAGTAATAGTAAATTTGGCGGCTGTAAAGGCCAAAACCTTGTCAACTGGTGTATAAGTTCTTTTGTGCTGGCAAATTAGTGCAAAAATACTTGCAAAAACCACCGGTTTTCGCTAGACTGACTTTTTTGGGAAATTTTTCGGGAGTAATGTGTATGAGAGCACAATTATTAGTGATTGCGTTGAGCCTGTTCCTGCTGGTTAGCTCGAATCTGCGAGCTGATGTCAATGATGTAAACTCTGAGGAGCAAACCGGCGCTGCCGATATTAAATTTGGAAAAACCGTATGTGATTTCGGCAATATCGGCCCCGGAAGCAAGCAAATGTGCGAATTCAATTTCACCAATGTCGGCACCGGAACGCTGAAGATTACCGACGTTACCAAAACCTGCGGCTGTACGCCGTTTACATTGGAGAAAAAAGAGTACGCACCCGGCGAAAGCGGCGTTATCAAAGTCGAATATCAGCCAACAAAACATCCCGGGAAAGTCCATAAGACGCTTTTTGTGACCTCAAATGACCCTGAAGAAGGCAAAATCGAGCTTAGCATTGAGGCTAATATAGTACTTAAAGTCCAATATGAGCCTGAAAGTATGAACCTTATGCTGACCGACGATGCCAATTATCCAGACATCGTTATAACGGCTGTAGACGGTAAACCCTTTAGTATCAAGAACTTCAAGAGCACAGTAAACGGCATCACAGCCGATTTCGATCCCAATGAGAAGGCTGTAAAATTCGTCCTCAAGCCCAAAGCGAATATTGAAAAGCTTGGCAAGGGTGTAAACGGCAGGATAGAAATAAAACTGACCCATCCGGAAGTTGACGAAATAACTATTCCGTTTACCACCCTTTCGCGGTTCAAGCTCTCTCCGCCCTCGATAATTCTATTCAAAAGCGAACCTAATAAACCCGTTACACGCGAAATATGGGTGCTGAACAACTATAACGAAGACTTCGAGGTCGATTCTGTCAAGTCAAGCAAAGGCTTCATCGAGGTGGTAGATCAGGAAAAAAATGGAAACCGCTATAAATTCAACGTCAAGATAACCCCGCCGGAAGAAAAAGGCAGGATGTTCTCGGACGACTTTTTGATAAATATCAAAGACAGCGAACAGCTTAAAATTACCTGCCGCGGTTTTTACGCCAAAGAGAAATAAATTGGCCTATTAGGTGGATACATTGTTTTTTTGGTAGATTTGTTATAATGTACATTACATCTTAGAGTGTGGCGGAAAGCCCTGCTTTGGGATTGTCCCCATCAATTATAGCTGCAAGGTTATCACAAAGAGCAAATAAGAAAGCTTGAATTTCAAGGCAAACTTGATATTCCATTGGGAGTGAGGGTCAGCGGCCAAATTAAACAATTATAAATGGCAAATCACAGATTAAATCTTGTACTCACGCCGTAAACGTATATAGATAGAATACTGAAATAGAGAATTTTTAAACAGCCCGAATAAAGGAGGCTAATAATGAATGGTAACACGCTCTCAGTTTTGTTTCTTTTGCTTTAGGCCAATTTCAATGTTTTGCTGCTTATGGCTTCAGCTATTTTGATCCCATCAACGGCTGTGGAGATTATTCCGCCAGCGTAGCCAGCGCCTTCGCCAGCGGGGTATAGCCCTTTAATAGCGGGACTCTGGAAAGTCTCATCTCTGACAATCCTTATTGGTGAAGAACTTCTCGATTCTACTGCGGTCATAACCGCGTCGTTCCTCGCAAAGCCTTTGAGTTTTTTGTCCATTTGCGGGATCGCCAGACGGAGGGTTTCAATGACAAATTCAGGCAGGCATTCTGAAAGGTCACATAGTTTGATTCCTGGAATATATGATGGGCAAACCTCTCCCAGCGAATTTGAAGGCTGGCCGGCAAGAAAATCGCCAACAAGCTGGGCTGGTGCAAAGTAGTTACTGCCTCCGGTCTCAAAGGCTTTTTGCTCCCATTTTCGTTGAAACTCAATGCCAGCTAAAGGGTTTGTGCTTCCAAAATCATGTGGAGTAACGCCGACCAGCAGGGCGCTATTTGCATTAAAATGGTTTCGAGAATAACGGCTCATTCCGTTTGTTACCACGCCCCCGGCTTCAGATGAAGAAGCGATCACCTCTCCGCCGGGGCACATACAGAAAGTATATGCGGAGCGGCCATTCTCGCAGTGGTGGACTAGTTTATATTCGGCCGGGTCAAGAAGCCGGTGCGATGCAAATTTGCCGTACTGGGTTTTGTTGATCATACTCTGGGGATGCTCAATACGAACACCTATTGAAAACGGTTTTGCTTCTATAGGTATGTTCAGTTGAGCCATCATTTCGAATGTATCCCTCGCGCTGTGTCCCAACGCAAGCACTATAGTGTTTGTCTCGATAGTTTCAGAGTTGTTAACAATTGCGCCGGCAACTTTGTCGTCTTTTATTTTAATACCTGTCAGTTTTGTTTCAAAGCGAACCTGTCCACCTGACGAGATAATTGTATTGCGAAGGTTTTTTACAATTTTAACGAGATTGTCTGTGCCGATATGAGGCTTGGCCTGATAGAGTATTTCTTCTGGTGCGCCAGCCCTTACAAATTCTTCAAACACTTTTCTTGAACGGTTATATTCATCCTTTATCTGGGTAGTAAGTTTTCCATCGGAAAAAGTGCCTGCTCCACCTTCACCAAACTGCACATTAGATTCCGGATCGAGCCGTCCCTTGTGCCAAAAGTTTTGGACATCCTTTACTCTTGAGCTGACTTTTTTTCCTCTTTCTATCAGTACCGGCTTAAAACCCAGTTGAGCAAGGATCAAGGCGACAAAGAGGCCGCAAGGGCCGCTTCCAACGACGACAGGATTGTGGCTGTGTATATTGCCAACTGTTGGCATCTGGTAATTCATGCAGGGTCCGGCGGAAATCCTAATGTCCTGCGAAAAGCTGGAAAGCAGTTCAGTTTCGTTTTTTAATGCCGCGTCTATCGTATAAACTGCCACAATATGGTTTTTATGCCTTGCGTCTATGGATTTGCGGATTATAGTAAAGTTGATGAGTTGGTGCTCTGGAATACCCAGACATTCCAAAATGCTACTGGCCAGGGCTTCTTCCTTGTGGTCGAATGGCAATGTTATGTCTCTGAGTCTGATCATAAGTTTAAATTTTTCAGTGAATTAATATGTTCCAACACAGCTTAATATACGGGGTGTATGACCTTCACTCAAATCAAAAATGATATAACATTACGCCCCCTCAAGTGATTGCGTATTTTCTTAAATCACAAACATCCCGCTTTTTTCAATCAATCGATCTGTCTGTGCGAAGCATCAGGCACGCACCTTGTTGCCATTTGTAAGTCTGCATGACCAAAAAGCCTTTGGGAAATCTGGGGACACCATCAATCCTGTTCGGCACTTGATTTGCTAATACTTTTTTGTGAGAGAAATTTTTTATAAATTACCCATTTTAAACTTGCGCTCGGTGTGCGCTTATGTTTAAATGCCTCTCGTGAGCAAAAAAAGGCAT
>JAQURJ010000057.1 GCA_028715705.1 Phycisphaerae bacterium
TAATCTCATTGGTTTTTAGCGTAAGCTCTTCGGCGACACCGTCATTGTACCCTGCAAAATAAATTGTCCCCGCCCCGACTGCCGCTTCGATAATGCTCGGCTCGATCGCCATTGTCAGCGCCTTTTCGACTTTGCCCGCCAAAGCCGAAATGCCGCCCATATCGCCCTTTCCCGCAATATGCCAAAGCATCGATTCATAAAAGAGAGCCTGCTCGACAACACTTTTGGTAGCCGCCACAGCCTGTTCCCAGCCGCACTTGAGAACAAATGTCTTTTTGCACACTTCCTCAAGCAGCGTCCCTTCATTGGCTGTCAACCCGTAGCAGCGATTGCTGCTGTGTTCGGCCAGCTTTTTCGCAAGCAACACAACCTCTTTTGTCCGACCCGAATTAGATGCGCAAAAAACCGCAAAATCCGACAGGTCATACTGTGCGGATTGGCGTGAACCATCGGTAAATATATTAATGTCCAATCCCCAGACAAGCGATTTTCTAATTGCGTTCTTGGCAGGAAAAATCCGGCTCGAACCCTCTCCTGTTAACAGAAGTTTGCTCGCCGATTTTATCTCACCGGCTACTTCTTTTGTTCGTCCGGGATCAAAATCTTTAACAATATCAACGGTGTCCATCATTTCTCTGACTAAAGCGTACTGAGAATACCTTGAATCTGTAAGATTCATCTGAAGCCTCCTTTTTCTGAAATCTGGTTATTATATATCATTTTCTTTTTTTGACTTCTTCGACTATTTTCCTGAAAGTTTCTGTTTCACCTTTTACCTGCTTTACAAAAGAGTTGTCATCCACTGTGCCAATTACAGCCGTCATTTCATCCATATTTCTGTATGTCATCTGTCGATAAGGATTGTCGAAATCTTTTTTCAGCGTAATATAAACCTGGTCGCGGATAAATTCCTGAATCTGGACAGCTTTATCCAAAGCCGACAGCCACTGCCTGCTCGTGACGCAGTCGCTTCCAGATATTTCACAAAGTATCGCAAACGCGTGCTTTTGTTTATCAAGAGGATATTTGTCCCATAAGGCATCATACCGGCTATGAATTTTTTGCCATGAGTCCAGCTTGCCTGACCCAATGTCGGCTCTTATCAAATCAACATCGGGGGTAGGCGCCAACTGGCCGCCGAGATTAGTCCATTTGTTCTGGCGATTTCCAGCCAGAGCCTTAGACATCGACTCAAAAGTCGCTTCTGGGTTTGACTTCAAGTATTGCAGCAGATTTTTCAGGGCATAATAATGGAGCATTTGCCCATAGGCATGATAACCTTTGAACGCGCAAAGGATTACAACTTTCCGTTTCGACTTCTCCATTCTTTCTCCCAAAACCTCTAATTGGGACACTTTGTCTTCTGATTCAGACAAAAGTTGACGCCCGATTTTAGCTAATTCAGCCTCTTGCCTGTTCTTGATTTGTTCACCATTTTTGCGCAAAACAGCCTTGCCAACCCATACCTCCAGCATATAGCGGGCATTGAGAATCTCTTCGGCGGTGTCAGGGGCAAGCGAATCGAATTCGACGTTCTGAACTTTGGTTTTTCTTTTGTCTCTATTCTGAAATTTCCAGGTATTTCTCGCTAACGCATACATATTATGCAGCCACCAGAACGCAGGCATCACTTCCAAGCTATTGTCCGATGTGTTATTATTGAGCAATGAAAACGGAAGTGGGATATCCATCTCGGCAGGGTAAGAACCCTTGGAAAGCAATACATACGACGCAAATCGGCAAGAATGTTTCACGTTAGCACAAAGACCGGGCCAGAACCCCCTGCCCGCCTGAAGCTCATTGTCATTGGATCGGCTGTTGTGATTTGAACCTATCGTTGCGCCTGCGGCAAGATTACTTTGCCCCATTACCAGGCCAGCAATCAGAAAAGAATTATTGTGGTGCTGCTCGTGAGCCGGAAATATCAGGTTGTTCAATATCTCGCAGCATGAAACTGTGGAATTGTCACCGAGAAATGAATTCAAAAGTCTGGCACCATACTTAAGATTCGAATTATTACCCATAATAAAACGAACCGCCTTGCAACCGTAGAAAATATGACAGCCGAAACCGACAATACCGTTGACCATCTCAACACCTTCGCCTATCTGCGTCGGCTCCGATTCGGACGAATTAATAGTCAGGTTTTTGAGTTTATTGATACCTTTTATGTAACAATGTGAACCTATCTTTACATCTTTGAGAATGCGTGAACATTTTATAATGCACTGCTGACCTATCGTTCCGTAGAAACCGCGTCGGCTGTCAAAACTTTTTTGTGTTATCTGTCCCAGTTTTTTCTGTAGCAAACCATCGTCACGATATTTTGCCCAAATATAGGCATCTGCCGGTATCATCCCATCAAACGGCATAACTCGCCTGCCGCCGGCTTCATTCATCAGGTCGAGCCACACACGTATATTTTCGCTCTCGCCATCTTTAATAATTCCGTTGCCGAATTTCGCGTGGTTGGTAGCGTGCATCTCATCTATATCTAACAGAATGCAGCGGTCGCCGATGATATAGTGAGCCAGATATCGAACATTATGGATCGCAACATCGTCTCCTATGTCGCACGCGATTATTCGGCTGTCGCTTATGCCAGCGGGGATCTGAAGATCGTGATGTTCAAGAACAACGCGGCGCATGCGGCCTATACGAACAAAACCGAAAAATTCGGTGTTCTTTATTTGACCGGGATCGAATTCGTCCGTAACGAGGATATTATCCCAGTTATCGCAGGCGTTGCCGTTTTTTATGAGAAGTTTTACTTCTCCCCTGCGCAAATGACGATGTTGACCAGCAGAAGTTTCTAATTGAGCATTACGAAGGTAGTATTCGTCCTTGCCTTCGGGAATATACTCAGCAGGAAGAAAACCTCGCCCGATACACCCTTCAGGCATAAGTGAAATGTTATCCATTTTTGATCCCTCAAAAAATATCTGCTCTATATGTCATTAATACGCCGTAATTTATATTCACCCAAAAGCAAGTGTTAAACATATCACGTTAATTACGTAAAATCCATAGAAAAAACACTCAAACTTAGGGATTTAAAAAAGTAACACAAGCACCCAGCTTGTGAACAAAAATCATCCTGTCATTTCGACCAAAGGGAGAAATCTTTTGTAGGGCGGGGTTTACCCCGCCGTAGAGACGCAACATCTTGCGTTTCGATAATTCCGTGTAAGTCCGATTCTTACTTTCAACTCTCGATTTTCCATTTTCTCGTCCCTACGGGACGCTGTCCGTGCCCGTCCGAAATGTCTTAATCGTCTCACCTGTCGGATTTGGCCGATTCTAAGAAATGTCATTGCGAGGAGCTTGCGACGAAGCAATCTCTTGTATCATTCCCGCGAAGCTTGCCCTGAGCTTGTCGAACGTGGCGAGAATCCAGTAGAAACGTAATACCTTGCGTCCGCAAAACAGTCAACAGCTAATCAATGCATCAGAACTGCTAAATTTCTCCCAACTTCGTAACGGATGTTATCGATAATCTCCCGTGAATCAGTATCGACCCCACTGCTTAATTCAGCGGTTGCAAAACTATAAATCAAAAACGCAAGAGGGTTAAATACATTAGGGTTATTACTATTTGCAACTATTACATCCGCATAAAATGGGTGCTGAATATTCCAGCGAACTACCACGATATCACGCTCTTGATCTGCTTCATACAAAGGACCCTTTTCATCCCCTTCTTTTTCCTCAAACCGTACTTTCACAGAGTCTATGTCAATACGTTTTCTTTTTGTAATATTCAAACGTGGGCCATGTTCTGTAATAGTTTTTGGCTTCTCTTTACTTGGTTTATGAGGCTGCTCACGTTTTTCAATTTCAGCTTTGGGTGTTTTTAAAAGATGGCTTTTTCTTGTTATATATCTTTCAACTTCAGAAAAATCTTCCTTTGTTTCCTTACGGATGCGAGCTCTATTTTTTGCATTTGTTTTTGCTTGTGCTATGAAAGGGCTGCAAAAACGGCTCACCTTATCTTTGACATCCTGCGGCAAAGTAATTCTGCTCTTACTAAAATTTGAGCTTAACATTTTATCAAGTGAACCTGGGTAATTAAATTCTATGCGGAGCAAATTACAAGATGGGTGCCGTGTATAAATATCCAAGGTCTGGCCAGCCATTATTTCTCGATTGTTACGAACTATGTAAAATCCTTGTGTTGCAGGCCCGATCTTTTTCTGTTTGTTGATAACGTCACCATAATCTTTGAGCTCGGCAATTTTTATATATATGGAACCATGGTCAAGTTTTATCTCTCCCTCGTTCAGTATAGTTGGCTCGTAATCAAGGATAGGATCTAATGGTTTTATAATCTCACCATTAATGTATATCTTATTGGTATCAGCTTGGATAAATTTTCTATGAGCCTGACCAATAGATAAACGTAGATTCTTTTCAAAACCGTGAATAGTGTCGTACTTACAATTGTCAATTTTACTAATTGTAATCATGGTCCCTGTTAGTACGGGCTGAGAGATTTTGCCCCGGTATTCCTGTGGAAATTTTTTCTGAAATCCAACAATCGTGTCTTCAAAAACCTTACTGACATTGGCATTGCTCTCTTCAAGAAGCTTAACAAATGCTCCTTGTTCAGCAACTGTGTCCAAGTCTTGTACTGACGTAAAACAGTCGTTGTCACTATTTCTCGTAATCACTTCAAGCCTTCTGCCAAGAGAAATGCTGGCCGTAACAAGACCCATCCCATAAAGTCCGAGGTCACATTCTGAATTTTTCGGCACAGGTGCTTCCGAGCCAAGTTTCAAAGCTTCGTCTAAAGTATCACGGTTCATGCCTATTCCGTTATCGATAATTTTCACAATGTTCGGTTTTTTGCCGACATCCGAAAGAATTTCAACCCATATTTGTGAGGCATGAGCATCAATGGAGTTATCAATTAAATCCAAAATGGCGGACTCATTTGTATAATCGAGATGCCGAAGAGAATTAATTAACTTTGCTGCATTTGGGGGGTTTGGTATTAATGTACACTTATCCATATACTTTCCTTTCTATCTAATAAGGATTAGATTGAATTTTCTGGAAACAGCTTAAGACACTTGTTGACAGAAGTAAGCACTTCTGTCGATTTCTATAAACAAAAAAACACATAGTTTTACTTTGACTATGTGCTACTCAAAATAGTTCATATAAACCACCACCTTTCTTTTTGCTCGATAAAGTTACCAAGCATACTAGGGCTACAAACTTTGTACACTGATAAGCATCAATGTCAGTGTCAATATATAAATGACCTTTGCTTTATTCAAGAAAAAAATATAAATTTTTCCAAAAGTGATGCGGTAATTATAATGGGTACCTAAAAATTCGATATTCAAAATAAAAGTCTGTGTTTTTGACCCCCTCCCTCACGGTCGGGGCTTTGAAAAGGCAATTTTTAGAGGCGACCATATGTTTTAGTCAGGTAGGATGGGCAAATTTTTGCCCACGCGGTTTCAAAAAATCTCGGTGGTCTCTGTGGCAAATTCGGCTGTTTCATTCAAAATTGGACTTTGGATGTTGCAATGTTCGATGCTCCCCTCTTTAAGGCAAAGCGGCATAGCCGCAAGAATTCAAAAATAAAAACCCTGTAGAAGCTGGCTTCGAGAAGGGATTTATTTTTGAATTTAAAGGCTGCATCGCAGCCGCCTTAAAGCCTTCGTGCCCCTTCTTTCCTTCGTGGTAAAACCGGCTGTTTTAATCTGTGTTAATCAGTGAAATCTGTGTCTAAAAAAACCGTGTCTTTCTGTGTCTAATTTGGCTGTTAAAAATCAGCGTAACCTGCGTAATCTGTGTTTAAAAATGGCTGCTCCGGCTGTTAAACCTCGGTGTTCTTGGTGGCCTTCGTGGTTCAATTCGGCTGTTTTCTTTAGCGATATTGGCGTTAATTCGCGGTTAAAATCGCGCAGGCTCTTTCACTAAAAAAATAATTTTTCTAAAAAAATTCTCAAATCCCCTTACCCTCTATTTTGTAATAGTTTGCGCCGTTTTTTGTGTTTTTTGTGCCTTTTTGTGGCTATTGATTTCGGGAAATTTCGCGCAGGTTCGAGTGTATTAGGGAAGCGGTTTATCTGCTTCCCGTAATCCCGAGCTTGTCGAGGGAAGAGGGCGCACCTTTTCCGCCCGTTCTTTGAAAACTCAATACCTCCGTACCAAGAATCCACCATAGGCATATTTGGCTGTTCACATTGGCGTCAATTCGCGTGCATTCGCGGTTAATAAAAAAATCTGTGAAAATCAGTGTTAATCTGTGGTTAAAATTTCTTTTAACTCCTTTTGTGACAGGCACTTAACTCAAAATAATTGATTTCCTCTGATTTCCCCTGATTTCCCCTGAGTTCCCGTGAGTTCCCGTGATTTCCCGTGAGTTCCTGTGATTTCCCGTGATGCACTTCTGATTTCCCCTGATGAACCAACAATCAGCCGCAGAATGCCTCTGAGTCTCAGGAAAATCCTGACCCCAAAAGAGGAAACGGGCTATTTATAATGGATAACTTTGCGGTACATTATAGGGTCTATAGAAGGCTATTTTGCGATCACGGCCATAAGCGTTTAAGCTGCAACATTTTAGGGTGTTGTTTTGAAGAAAGGCAGGCCCCTGTATGGAGCGGTACACAAAAAAATTGTGTGTTTTTGCCGGAATATGCTTTTTTGTCGGGATTCTGTTATTTGTCGCCGATTACATTTTACCCCCGATAGCGGAGACGAAAAGCGGGCTGGGCGTTTTACAGATTGTTGGGGCGATTGCGGTGATATTGGGGGTGTCGGCTATGTCAAATATCGCAACATGCCTGTACCTGGCCCACAGGAAAAAACCTGTTTGCGAAGGCGCGATGATCGGAAGGCTTTACTGGATACTGGGGACGATTTGCGTTGGTGTGGTGATTTTGTATGGCCTGGGCATTTTAGGCAAGGCTGGGACACTGTTTACGCTTTTCGGCGGAATGCTGCTCGGCTGGTCGCTTCAGGGACCGGTCAGCGGTTTTGCGGCGTGGCTGCTCATATCCGCCAAACGCCCCTTCCGTCCGGGTGACAGAGTTCAGTTTCCAAAGCTGGAACTAACCGGTGACATCAAAGATATAGGAACGATGTATCTGCAGCTCAATCAGGTCGGCGGCAGCATCGCCAGCGAAGAGGCCGTAGGTCGCAATATCCTTATTCCAAACGCTATGCTTTTTGATCAGGTGGTTATCAATTATACCGCAGCCCGCGAAGCGCCTTATATGCTCGATGAGGTGGTAATCGGAATCACTTATGACTCGAACTGGGATATCGCTGAAAAAATACTTCTGGCAGCCGCCTATAAGGTGACAAAGGAAACCATAGAAACAACAAATGTTCAGCCTTACATTCGTTCGGAACTATACGACTACGGGGTTTATCTTCAACTGCGTTATCAGGTCCGCGTCGAAGAGCGAGCGAAAGTCGCCTATAGGATAACAAAGTTTATATTCGATGAGATACAGCGTACGCCGTCCGTAGATATTCCAATTCCATATATTTATTCATATCGCGCCGGTCACAAAGGCAAAAATCAGCAGCCCTTCGTCAGAGACAGGTTCAGCCAGGACATCAAAGAAATTGAAATGTCAAGCATTCACGATAACGGCTATGATAATCGTAATGACATCAAGCAGCTTGCAAGCAGTATCAATGCAGACGGACTGACCAGGCCAATAGTGCTGAAGGAAAATCCTAAAAATGGAGACTATGATATTCTTGCGGGACACTCACGATTTGAGGCGTGCAAAAATCTGGGCTGGAAGACCATTCCGGCTTTGATAGTTAAAGTACCAGAGAACAGAGATTGCGAAGTGCAAACATAAGGCCAAGGCACTTATAAAGAAATGCTTATTGTCGGGTAAGTTTTTGTTTTCTATTTTATAAGTCAAAGGCAAGTGGAACTATGGGGTGGAAAGAGAAAATCAGTCAGCATAATGGTACTTGAGTGTGCCCAATGAGAAAATCTATTTACCGGTATCGTCGTCCTCTTCGTCGTACTTCCACTTTTCGGTTTCGTCAATATCATCGATCTCTCGCTCCATATACCGCATAATCTTATCCTGCATGGGTGCGAATTTGTTCTGGAACCTTGCCATACCCTGATACGCGGCTGTGAGCATGTCAAGGCGGATAAGCTGCCATTTCTGGATACACTCAGGCTCTTTGATATTAACAAACGGATCGCATTTGAAAGTGCGTCTTCCATCCGGCGATATTTCGCATAATTCACAATCTTTGCACTGAATCATCGCAAACTGCCCCAAACAAAAATTTCAACCTCTTTACAAACATCTTATTTTACTATACACTATTGGATTACAAATTGTTGAAAATTATTGATTTTTTTCAGGAGATAGAATGGCAAAACCAAGACGCAGAAGAAAGATAGGCAGCAAAAAGAGGCGTGCCCGCTGGAAGACCCGCAATAAAATCAGCTAATACGCAGCCAAACCGGTAATTTGGCCGGTTTGAGGTACGTTGGCTAAAATGAAGCATTTCACCGTTACCTTTAATCCCGATGCTATAACCGTAAAGATACATGGCGGCGCAACTCTGCTGGAAGCGGCTGGACAAGCCGGGATTATCCTAAATACCGCCTGCGGCGGGCAGGGGTTATGTGGAAAATGCTCCGTTATTATCGAAAATGAGGGTGAGGTTCTTGCCTGTAAGTATATTATAGAATCCGACCTGACCGTTACAATTCTCAATAAATCCCGCTTTTTCGAGCAGAAAATCCTGTCGAGCGGCATCGAAACCCAGATCCATGTTCATCCTACGGTCTGCAAGAAATTCGTAAAACCGCTGCCGGCTGACTTTGACGAACTGCCCGGTATCCTCGCAGCCGGTTGTCCATCGGAAAAATATACCCTCGAAGACGGCATAAGGGGGAAAAATGCCCGTTTTGATACTGAAACCCACGAAAAAGGGGCAACATTCGTCTGCCACCTCACCCCCGATTCCGATAATGGCGAAAAATACCGCTACTTGGTCGTCGATGTCGAGGCGGGAGATACTACAACCGAACTTTTCGGCTTGGCGATAGATATCGGGACCACAACCGTTGTGGTAAAACTCATTGATATGGCCACCGGCAAGGTTATCGCCACCGAAGCGGACGAAAACCCGCAGCGACGATTTGGGGACGATGTTATAAGCCGCATAACATTTGCCGAAACCGATGAAAATCTAAAAAAACTTCAATCCGTTATAATCAACTGCTTAAATACTTTGACCAAAAAACTTTGTGGGTCGGCGGGTATCAATCCAGGCAGTATTTACGAGGTTGCGGCGGTGGGGAATACAACAATGCACCACCTTTTTCTCGGCTTGCCGGTAAAACAGCTTGGTCAGGCCCCCTACCACCCCTTTTCGGTTGAAAGCTTTGACAGAACAGCTGCCGAAATGGGGTTTGCCATAAATCCAATCGCCAATATCCACACAGTGGAGAATATCGCAGGTTTTGTCGGCGCCGATACCGTTGCCATGGGCCTCGCGATCGATATCGGCAATGCAGAGAAAATGACTCTCGCGGTCGATATCGGGACAAACGGCGAGCTCATACTGGGAACGAAAGATAAGCTGTATTCGGCAAGCTGTGCGGCTGGGCCTGCATTGGAAGGAGCACGGATAAGCCAGGGAAATCGCGCGGTGAACGGTGCCATCGAAGCAGTGGTTATCAATGAACATGATATTGACCTTGATGTTATCGGGGGTGGAACGCCGCACTGCATCTGCGGAAGCGGGTTGATTGACGCGGTGGCTGTCATGCTCGAACTTGGCATTATCGACACAACCGGCAGAATCTTATTCAAAAGCAACCTTGACGGCAAAGTCTCTGAAAAAATACTGTCGCGACTTCTTGAGAAAAATAATCAGCCGGCATTCTGCCTCGCCTTCGATAAGAAGGGGAAACCTGCTGTAATTCTGACGCAAAAAGATGTTCGTGAATTTCAGCTTGCAAAAGCCGCAATCCGAACAGGCATAAAACTGCTACAGAAAAAAGCCGGAGTTGATGATAACGGGCTTTCACAGATACTGTTGGCTGGGGCGTTCGGAAATTATATCCGCCGTGAAAGTGCGGTACGAACAGGGCTATTGCCATCCATCCCCATCGAGAAAATAAAATTCGTCGGCAATGCCGCAAGCAGCGGCGCAAGGATGATACTGCTGAGCCGAAATATGCAGGCACAAGCCAGCGAACTGGCACGCAAAATAGAATACATCGAGATTGCCCACCTGCCTGAATTCACAGTGGTTTACGCCGATTCGATGATGTTCTAATTTGATATAAAAAAAAGGGGCGAATTTGAAACCCGCCCCTACATATTTTACTCCGTTAAAGTAATTCAGGCGTCCTGCCCACCTTCAATTTCGGCCTGCTTATCCGCATCTTCATTTTCTTCTTTCAGCGGTGTTATATCTTCAAGTAAGCCACTTAGCGGCTTGGTAAGGTTTTTAGCCTTCCTATCGGCAATCTCATAGACCCAGCCGTCATGGTTTTTATTAAAACCCTCGGCTGCGTCGCGGGCCAGAAGCTGCTGTTCTTTCTTCTTCAGTTCTTCTTCGCTCTCGACTTTTCGTTCTTTAGAAATATTGGTTTCGCCTGTATATTTAGCCGATACCTTCGCGAAGTACTTGCTGTCTTTTTTAGCTATCTGAAAAGTGTAAACAGTTTCGTTCTTTAAATTGCAAACATACTTATAGTTGAATTTTAGACTTGCATCTGCGGAAGCCTGACGCATCACGTCATTGAAACGCAAACCGCTCAAAGCCGAAAAGACATCCTGTTCATTTTTGAGTTTTTTGCCTTCCGGCATATCCTTAAGATAGACATTACTGCTGTTAGGCTCGGTGTATAAGGTGTAACTGCCGTTAGGGTCGGTAACAGCGACGCTTAGAATATCATCCTTATTTACATTTACTAACTGAGCATCAATATAATCCATCGCCGAAGTTCGCAGCCACGGTGATTCCTTACTGACATAAACATCGTTGGATTTTACATCCTTTACATAAGAGCCGCCCGAATCAGTACGTTTGCCGACGATAACACCGGTAAGGGCATCAGCCTTGGCATCTTCAAATACCACCTTGTTTTGAACGCCTGCGTCTGCAACACCGAGGTCGGCAAAATTTTCAGGGTTGTCGGTAATCTTCTCGACAGTGCGAATATCTAAAATTTTTGTTATAAGATCGTTTATCTGTGCGGTGTCCGCTGGATAGTTATCCTTATTGGTAACGACGAAACGTGAACCGCTGCGTTTGAGAGTTACAGTGTTATCGCCTGTGCCAATCGTTATTGCGGCGATCTGTGATGGATCAAGTCCCTGTATCAAAGGTGAATCGGCTGCAGCGGCGGCTTGCGTCGTATCACCCATGCGGTTTACAGATACAGCCGCCAAAACAGCAAGAACGGCCATGATGCCTAAAATTGTAAGCTTTGTATTATTCATAATTTCTGCTCCGAAAATCTGTTGTCAAATCAGGCGTCACTGGCATGACTAATATAATGCCTCTTCTTGGTGCCTCGATAAATGCCCAGCACAATAGCTATCAGAACCATCAAGGTCGGGCCGGGAAGCGTATTGAAATTTCGCAGTTTGTCACCAAGTTCTTCGATGCTTTTACGTTTCTTCATCTTAACGTCACGCAGTTTCATCTGTGCCTGGTATATCTTCGCCTCAATTTCTTTTTTCTTGACAAGGATACTGCTGCCGATGACCTCTTCTTCGCCTTCTTTGGCCGAAGCAAGCATCTGGTTCAATTCACTCTGAAAACTTTGTATTTCGGTATTTATGCGATTTTCCTCTTCTTCAGTTCCTTTTTCAGCTTCGGCTTCTATGAGATCAACCTTATCGAACGGACGTGTGAAACTGCCGCGAGAACGGATAGAGATAAGTTCCGCCGAGCCGCCAAGATCGTCAACCGTGTTCAATATCAACGCCGCATTGTCGCCGACGACCGTTTTGCCAAAGAACGAATTCTGGTACGCAAGAATGTCGCTGATAAAATCAACATCGCTGTAAACGACGATGACGCATTTTTCCGTCGCCTCGATCAGCCCGCTAAGATGCTGCGGTGCGGCATTGGGGTCGGACTCATTGGCAACTTCGATGCCTTTTGGAAATGACGATTTGAAGTAACCCGAAACCATATAACCCATAGTTACCGGTTTTTCGCCATCTTTGAAATTGCTCATCAGCCGCTGGGGGTCCGGCATCATCAGTTCATAAGGACTGCTTACTGTCCAGCTATTGCCCCTGTCAGTGGTGTTTATAAGCGGGGTTCTTTCTATTGGAAGCGTATCGTTGCCGTCGATAACTTCCTGCTGGCGCAATACGCCGGCGAAAAGCATCCGCACATTATTGAGGTTAGCAGTTATGACCGAATCCTTATTTACGCCCTCCTGGCCTATGCCAAGTAATCCTATGATCTTGGACGGACGGGAATCCGGTCCGAGCGAGGCGACCAGTGCCTGCATCCTGTCACCGGCGAAAGTATTTGCCGGCATAACAAGACCCCAGTTGCGAAGCAGCTGGTTCAAATCGGAGGCGCTGCTCTGTTGGGCGCCCATCACCATTTGCTGCTGATCAGGTCTATCGACAATGGCATACGGATCGACACAGACTATGGTCCGTCCGCCGCGAAGAACAAACTGATCAATCGCGAAAAGTGTCTTTTCAGGCAGGCCCTTGGGGTGAATGACCATTAGAATGTCTATGTTTTCGATCTTATTGACATCTGTCTCGATTTTTTCGACGTCATATTTTTCTTTAAGCTGCTGGACAATTCCCCACGGTTCCTGCGGCTGCTGACCCTGCATACGCATCATCTGAGCCATGTAGCCGCTGGTATCGTCACCTATCACCGGCAGCGAACTCAGAATGCCGATGGTTTTCTTTTCACGTCTTATAGCCGAATCGATCTGTTCACTTATATCGTATTCAACGAAATTCTGGCGGTCGGGTGAAAAGAACGGTATCGTTTTGACTACGCCGAACTGGGTCTGCACAACCAGCCCGAAGAAAAAACTTTCCTCTTCGCTCATCGGGATGCGATTTAGGCCGTATCGCATAGCCTCGGCCTCGTCTTCGGTAAATGGGCGAGGATCTATAACTTCAAGAGCGACCATTCCTTTTGACGCCGATACGTACTCTTCCAGTAATGAGCGGACAAAATCATAATAGTTATTGAAGTATTTTATCTGGTCAGGGCCTTTCATAGCCGCTGTTTTGGTGTAGTACAGCTTCATCGTTATCGGCTGACGCAGTGTTGCGAGTATCGTCTTGCTTCCGTTACTCAATGTATAAAGATTCTGTTCGGTAACATCGGCACGCAAACCCTTGACATTCTGGGTAATGCTGATAACACTGAAAGTAATAACAGCGACAAAAATAACCGCCAGGATAGCTCGTAGTAATCTGTTCATCAGCTCGCCTTCCTTTCAGTCAACATAATGATGCACGCGGCAATGAAGCCGACGATCAAAACCACAAAATACGCAATATCACGAAAATCGATCACCCCCTTCTGCATGAATTCGAAGTGGCCGAGAATGCTCATATTTTCAATGGCGCCTACAAGACCAGCAGGCAAAAAGCTGTTCAGATAATCCAGTGTTGTCGGCATACCTGCATAAACCAGAACAGCCAACGCCGCTACCGACAAAATAAAACTTATCACCTGATTTTTTGTCAACGCCGAAAAGAAGCATCCGATAGCGAGAAAACTTCCGGCTAACAGGATGCTGCCCAGATAACCGGTAATTATGAGGCCGACATCGGGATTGCCAAGATACATTACCGTTATTGGCATTGTGATCGTAAGCAACAATGCGATCAGCAAAAAGACCCATGCCGCGATAAATTTACCGAAAACGGCTCCGGTAATTGTCACCGGAAGCGTCAGCAAAAGTTCTATCGAGCCGCTTTTGCGTTCCTCCGCCCAAAGCCGCATCGCCGTGCATGGAACCATAAATACGAACAGAAGCGGAAGAT
>JAQURJ010000058.1 GCA_028715705.1 Phycisphaerae bacterium
AACCCGCCCCTTCAAAACCTTCGCGACCATCATAAGGTCGGTAAAACTCGAATTTGTGCAGCTTCCTATCACAACCTGACCAGCCGCTGTGCCCGCAAGCTGCCGCACCGTCTTTATATTATCCGGCGAAGACGGACACGCCGCCAAAGGCTCGAGCTTGCCCAAATCTATCTCGATAACCCTGTCGTATTCCGCCCCTTCGTCAGCCGCCAGCGAACTAAAATCTTTTTCCCTCTCCTGTGCCGCCAAAAACTTCCGCGTCTGCTCATCACTTGCGAAAACGCTGGTCGTCACGCCAAGTTCGGCTCTCATATTCGTTATCGTCGCCCGCTGCGGCACGGTCAATGTCGCAACCCCATCGCCAAAATATTCAACCACCCAGCCGACATTGCCCTTCGTGCTTAAAATACTCAATAGCTTCAGTATCACATCTTTCGCCGCTACCCAGTCAGCCAGCTTCCCCGAAAGCTTCACCCCGCACACTTTCGGACACGTCAAATAAAACGGCCCGCCAGCCATCGCCACCGCTACATCCATCCCCCCTGCCCCGATAGCAAGCATCCCTATCCCGCCGCCGGTCGGAGTATGCGAATCGCTGCCCAAAAGTGTCGCTCCGGGCTTGCCGAACCGCTCAAGATGCACCTGATGACATATTCCGTTGCCAGCCCGCGAATGATATACGCCGCTTTTCGCCGCCACCGTCTGCAAATACAGGTGGTCGTTATGGTTCTCCGGCCCGAACTGGCTCATATTATGGTCGATATAGCTGACTGAAACGTCCGTCTTGACCCGTCCCCCGCCCATCGACTCATACAATAGAAACGCCGTCGTCCCCGTCGCGTCCTGCGTCAGGGCCTGGTCGATTCGTATCCCTATCTGCTCACCAGCCGACAATCGCCCCTCAACAAGGTGTTTTTCAAGTATCTTGTACGTAAGCGTCTTAGCCATAAACTGCTCCTGTCAAATCCAAAACGCTTAATCTATCAAAACCACCCCAAAAAAACAATTACTTTTGCGCGCCATCCTTAACCTGCCGACTCGTTCGGCAGGTCAACCACTGGTAGAGACGCAAGATTTTGCGTCTCCAAATTCCGTGTCCGTCCGCCCGCTGTCATTGCGAGGATGCCGAAGGCCGACGCGGCAATCTCCAGATGGCAAACTGTCATTTCGAGCGCAGCGAAGCGGAGCCGAGAAATCTGACTTCTGACCGTTGACAGCTGAAATCTGTTTTTCCCTTGCTTTTTCGATTGTTTCTGACTATTTTTATCCTTCATGGTAAGGGAACACCTGCCGTATTGAGGAATTCCACAGAAAAATTTATATATAATTCTTGACAAAAAATAAATTCTGTATAGAATTCATGCAAGTTTAAGCGTGGACTCGCTATAAATTGGAATTGACCTTACAGTGCTGGATAGCAGAAAGGAGTAAAAAATGGTTTAGTTATTCGGATGCTACACTTTTTATGTGTGGCAATTTTTATGCGCAAAATTAATAGGGCTCGGATGAGCGAAATGTAAATTTACTTGGGCGGATGCCCATAAAGAAAGGAAGAAAACATGAAAACAGTTAATTTAATATCAGAATATTCACGCCGTTTCCCAGATCCAATTAACAATATAGCAACAGATCCACCAATGAATATTGAGCATCATGTTCTGTTGTGTCCTGCCGTTAAACTATCTAACGACATTCCAGATGACCCCAATCCTCGGGAGCAAAACATTGATAGAGCTTTGTATAAAGAAGTCAAAGAAAGCTTACTCAATGAATCTGATCCAACATTTCACCTAAAAAACAAAGGTATTACTATTATTGCCCATTCTGTAAGTTATTCGGATGACAAAAAAATTATCAATGTTACTTTTAAGGAAGGCGATGGTATCGTTGATGGAGGACATACTTATGAGATTATCAAACAGAATCAAGAAGAATGTCCTGAAACACAGTTTGTAAAAATTGAGATACTAACTGGTATCTCAATGAATTTGCTGGAACCTATTGCACAAGGCCTTAATACCGCAATACAGGTGCAGGAAATGAGCCTTTCCAACCTTGGGCATAAATTTGATTGGATTAAGGAAGCTCTAATTGATGAACCATACGCCAATCAAATCGCTTATAGGGAGAATGAAGAAGGGGCATTTGATGCCAGAGATATTGTTGCTTTTATGACCCTTTTCAATATTGGCATCGATGATTTCAAAGAAAAAACTCTTGGTGGAACGCGTCATCCAAAAGAAGCTTATACCAACAAGGCGAACTGTTTGAAATCGTACAAGAGACATACCGAAAGTTATGAAAAATTGCGTCCAATACTCAAGGATATTCTTCAACTGCATGACATTATCAATTTAGAGGGAATAAATCTTTACAACAAAAAGTACCAGGGAAAAGGTGGGAAACTTGCTTTTTATAAGTCTAGAAAACGTGGTAAGTACAGTTTTCCGTTTACCGGTGGCGAGAGCAAATTTCAACTGCATGAGGGAGCTCTCATGCCACTAATGGGTGCTTTTCGCTTTTTGGTCAAAGAAGATTCCGATGGTAATTTTACTTGGAAACCAGGCTCTTTTGATGAAGTACTAGAAATTTGGAGAAAGATTGGGGCTGATATGATAAACAGTACCAAAATAACTAGTGAAAGTAGAGATAGGAATCCAAATGCGATAGGCAAGGATGAAGGTCATTGGGACAGCTTATATAAAACTGTTGGTATGGAGTATCTTCAAGGTCAGATTTGAACAGTACTGTTTTGGGCGGCAGCATAATGCCGCCCAAATTTATAATAAGATGAATCAAAGGTGTCCGGTACATTTTTATTTCGCCTTTAACAACATCTCTTTTTTCTCTGAGTTCTCTGTGGCTAAACGTCTTTTCTGACAACTGACATCTGACGGCTGAACGCTGTCTTTAGTCCGTGTAAATCAGTGATAATCAGTGTCTAATTTGGCTGTTAAAAATCAGCGTAACCTGCGTAATCTGCGTTTCAAACCGGCTGTTTCTCTTATCTCTAATTTCTTACTTCTTATTTCTGAAACTTGGCAATTTTTGCGCAGCCTGCCCCGAGCAAAGTCGAGGGGGCTAAATCATCATTGGCAAATTTTGCGCAGGGAAATTGGCAGCAAATCAAAAAAAATAAAAAAAATATCCCAATCCCCTTACCTCTTTTTCAATAACTACTTACAACAAATCTCCGCGTTCTCTGCGTCCTCTGCGGTTAATGATTTCGGGAAAAATCGCGCAGGTTGCGGTGATAGTAGAAGGGCAACTTTTCTGCCCACACTGTCATTCCCGCGCAGCTTGTCCTGAGCTTGTCGAACGGGGCGGGAATCCAGGCTGTGCGGCTGTTTTAACCAGAAACAAGTAACTGGTAACTGGCAACCAGCAACCAGACTCTCTTTGATAATTTAATATGCGGCAAGATGGAAGTCAGCGACAACCTGTTTTACTCATTTGAATTTTGGGTTTTCGAGTTTGTCTCGGATTTCGATATTCGAATTTCGATTTTTTTGAAAAACTCGTGTTTATTCGTGTCCATTTGTGGCTAACTCCTTTTTTAGCAAATACTTAGCTCAAAAATCCTGGTTTCCCATGAGTACTCTCTGATTTCCCCTGAGTTCCCGTGATTTCCCCTGAGTTCCTGTGATTTCCCCTGATTTCCCGTGAATTCCTCTGATGCACCTCTGATTTCCCCTGATTAACCAAAAAGCATTTGTAAAAACATCCAGGTTCCAAAGACTTTGCCCTTGAAAAGCCATACACTATCGGGTATATTCCCCCTTTTCGGCTGCAAAGCCGTAAAACAGAAAATTGGGTCGGTGCCCGAGTGGCTAAAGGGAACGGGCTGTAAACCCGTTGACGTGAGTCTACGGTGGTTCGAATCCACCCCGGCCCATTTTTTTCATTCTCAATATTTTTGCCTTTTCACTTTGCTTTTTTAGCTATCATGGAACTGCGAAATTTATTAAATGCCCCGTTTAACTGCTCTTGCGGCAAAATACACGATTCACAATTGCGGGCATACCGTTATGAACCCGATGCTGCTGGTATGCTTGGCAAAATAATAAAATCCCAAAATCCCGCTGCGCAACATATCGCCCTCGTCGCCGATACGCGAACTTACGAAATAGCCGGCAAATCCGCCGCTGACATTCTTACCAAAAGCGGCCTGAGCATCGATACCGTCATCATCCCCGACGAAAACGGCCATAGCCCCACCTGCGATGAACAAACAGTAGAAAAACTAAAAACGCGGCTCAAGGAATTGACGCCCGATATCGTTCTTGCGGTTGGCTCCGGAGTCGTCAACGACCTTTGCAAGTGGTCATCATTCGACCTCGGCTTGAAATACCTTGTCTTCGCCACCGCTCCGTCGATGAATGGATACGCAGCCGCAAACGTGGCCGCCAAGATCGACGGCCTCAAAGTCATCCAAAGAGCCGCCCCGCCATTCGCTGTCCTGGCCGACCCTGCTATTATCGAAAACGCACCCGCCGAAATGATTGCCGCAGGCTTCGGTGATGCGATAGCCAAGACCGTCTCCGCTGCTGATTGGAAGATAAATAATTTTGTCTTCGGCGAATACTACTGCGATTTTTGCGCAAATATGATCACCGGCCTCGAACCGCTCTACCTCGACAATCCGTCAAAAATAAAACACCGCGAACCAGCCGCCATAAAAGCTCTATTCGACGCACTTTTCTATTCCGGCGTAGCGATGACCCTTGTGGGCACTTCTTTCCCCGCCAGCGGAGCAGAACATCTCTTCAGCCACACGCTCGACATGATAAGCGACCTCGACCAAAAACCCCATGACCTGCACGGAAGACAAGTCGGCCTCGGCACGCTGTACGCCTCGGCTCTATATCACAAAATTCTCGAAATAGACACACCCCAAATCGTTCAGCCGCCAAAGACCATCGACCGCGCCTTTTGGGGCAATGAAACTCAAAGCAACGCCATCGCGGAACAATATAAAAACAAACTTTCCGCTCTCGAAAAATTGGCAATTGCCCTTGCTGACAAACAGATATTTGCCAAGATAAAACAAATTATAAAATCTGCTGTACGTCCTCCGGAGACTATCAAAAACTGGCTCGTCGAATCCGCTTCAGCCGCCACCCTAAACGACATAGGTTTGACATTTAGCCGCGCACTGCAAGCCGCAGATCACGCTTATGAGATTCGCACTCGAACCACCGCCATCGACCTTGCCCTGCTGCTCGGTATTTACCCGGCTGCCAATAGCGAAATCATCACCAAATGGCTCACCTTACTGTAAGCCTATAAATGTCAAGCTCTGTGACAACCCAGTCAAACCCCATTTAAATCTCTATACATTTAAATTATTTTTTGTAAAATGGCTGATTATCGCTTAGAATATATGTTTTTATAATAACCGGAGTAATAAATGAAAGCCGAACATCGTCACGAACTAAAGACCAACGAGCTGGCACAGTGGCTGGCCAATTTTCCCGAGTGGGCCAAAAATAACCTCAAAACGATCATCTATGTCGCTGTAGTGGTCATCCTTGTCGCTGCTGCGTATGTCTGGAATTCATACCAAAAAAATGTCCTGACAAGCCAGCGGCAGACGAATTTCACCAATTTAGCTCGCGGCATAGAGCGGCAAACACCTCAAATTCTGCAAGCCAGCTCTCAGGGACAAGATCTTTCATACATTCTACTGCAAAGCGGCGATCAATTAAAAAATACTACTAAAGATACTAAAAACGCTGATATGGCCGCTTTTGCACTCATAAAAGAAGGGCAGGCCATACGGATGGAGCTTCATTATCGACTGCAAATACCGTCCGAGGACGACAAAATCCAGCAGCTCAACAGTGCCAAAGAGGCATACATGCAGGCAAGCGATAAGACTAAAAATTCACAATTGCTTTCTCAGGCAAGGTTTGGGCTGGGCCTTTGCGAAGAAGAGCTTGGAAATTTCCAGCAGGCTCGCGAAATCTACAGCAAGATAACCGAATCGAGCGAGTTCGACGGCCTTATCGCCAAAGATTTGGCAAAAAAACGCCTCACGGTTTTGAAAGATTATGAGCAGCCGATTTTTTTCAAACCAGCGCCTGTGATGCCCCAATTGCAACTGGAAGACCAGCTTCAGTCGATTGAACCAATGTTCGGCCCTCTTATCCAGCCTGAGGGCCAGCAAGCACCAGAAACTAACCAGCCAACCCCGTGATGTCAGAAACCTCGCGCCAACCTGAAAATCTCGATGAGATATTTGAGGCCGGAGAACCTCTGACTCTGCGAGTTGGAGACTGCATCAAGGAAAGGCGGTTGGACAAATATCTGCACGGCAGGTTCAGCAATTACAGCCGCGTTATGATCCAGAACGTCATAAAAGCCGGCGGTGCGAAGGTCAACGGTCAGCAGGTAAAACCAAGCTTTCAGATTTCGCCCGGTGATATCGTCGAGCTTACTCTGCCGGAATTGCCAACCCGAGAGATCGTGCCGCAGGAAATGCCCCTGAATATCATTTATGAAGACAACGACTTTCTCATAATTAACAAGCAAGCTAATTTAATCGTACATCCTGCTCGAGGCTATAAGGATGGAACGCTTGTAAACGGTCTTGCCTACCATTGTAACGAGCTAAGTTCTGGTTTGGGCGAGATGAGGCCGGGAATAGTTCATCGGCTCGACCGCAATACCACCGGCGTAATGGTGGTGACAAAGACCGAAACCGCCCAGTGGAAGATAGCCAGCCAGTTCGAGAACCGCCAAACTAAAAAGACTTACGCCGCTATCGTACACGGCTGCCCGGAACTTACAGCCGACTGCATCAAGGCCCCCATCGGAGTACATCCCAAGATTCGTGAAAAATATGCTGTCCGCCCTGAAACTGGTAAGGAGGCGATAACCTTTTATAAGGTGCTTGAGGAATTCAGAGGTTTCAGCTTTCTGGAACTTAATATCAAAACCGGAAGAACACATCAAATACGCGTGCACATGACGCACATAAAGCACCCGATCGTAGCCGACGATATGTACGATGGAAAACTGGTTTATCCGTGGCAATTAAAAGATGCTGAACAAGTTGTCGAAGAGCCGGTCATAAAGCGTCCGGCTTTGCATGCCTATTCACTTAGCTTCACACATCCCACCACCGGAAAAGAAGTGACCTTCACTGCACCTTTGCCGGAAGATATGCAGAATCTACTGGATATGCTCCGCAAATACCGTAAAAAATAGTTATAGTTGACGCCTGCTTCTATTTTGCTGCATATTACTTATAATTTGCCAAAACGCTTTTTGCTACGCCTTCGCTTATTATGCCCCGTTCGAGTAATTCGCCGACCGATTCTGGCATGGTAGTCATCCCGTGTTTTTTGCCCGTCTCTATAACACTCCGCAAAAAGAAACCGCCCTTACGTCTTATGATATTTCTGGCAGCACCTGTCACCACTAAAATTTCACAGGCAAGCCGCCGACCGCCATTGACCGTAGGCAGCAATTCCTGATGTATCATACCCTGTAAGGATTCGGCTAATAGCAGCCGAAGCTGCATCTCGTCAGTTGCCGGTGCGTAGCTCAAGAGCCGCTCGATGATCTTATCTATCGAAATGACGTGAAGCGTGGAAAGAACCAGAACGCCTGTTTCGGCAGCGGCCAGCGCAATCTTGATAGTTTCATAATCCCGCATCTCGCCTATCGCTATTATATCGGGGTCCTGCCGCAATGCGGCTCGCAAACCGCTGTAGAAAGATTGAGTGTCCCTGCCGACTTCACGTTGACGGACCACGCCGGTTTTGTTCGTATGTACGTATTCTATCGGGTCTTCGATAGTGATGATATGTTTCGCGGAGGTCCTGTTGATTTCATCAATCATAGCCGACATCGTGGTGGTTTTGCCCTGACTGGTGCTTCCGGTTATCAGAACCAGCCCCTTCCTTCGGTTCGCAAGGTCTTCGACAATATCGGGAAGATGAAGCTGTTCCAGGCTCATCGGTTCAGTGGGAAGGGTGCGGATGGTCGAGCCGATCTGGCCGTTGAAGTAGCCGATGTTTATTCGGTATCTTCCATCGCTGTTGGCGAACATCAAATCGAAATCGAGATTTTGTTCAAACTTTTGTCGCTGTTCATCGGTTAAAAATGAAAAGGAAACATCCCGGCTTTGCTCGGCAGTGAGTTTGTCTTTGCTGGCTGGGACTAAATTACCGCCAATCCTGAACATAACCGGAGCATCAGCGCAGATGTGTATATCGGAAGCCTTTTGGGCCTTCGCATGTTCCAATAAACCATTTTTGTCGATCATTTTTTCTCCCTGAACAATTTATCATTTTGCTTTTTCTTTAGTCCTGCGGGAGTTTGGCCAGGTCGGCGTCGGAGCCGGCTACCATCAAAATATCATCCTTATATATCATCGTATTCGGCATTGGAACGTTGATAATATCCTCTTTTTGTTTTTTTGTCTTTTCGCTTTCGCCTCGTTTGATAGCGACAAGGTTAATGTTGTACTTTTGCCGCAATTGCAAATCCATAACCGTTTTTTCATCGAAACTCGCCGGAGCTTTCACTCTCGCAAGGCTGTAGCCGGGTGCGAAATCTATTTTTTCGCCGATCTGCGGAGCGATCAATTTATATGCCCATCTTTGCGCCGATTCGATCTCAGGGTATATAACATCGGTCGCGCCAACCTTACTGAATACTTGACCGGCTAACAGGTCTTCTGCGCGGGCATAAATCTGCGGAACGCCCATCTGCCGCAGGTTCACAACGGTCAAAACCGCCGATTCAAAACCCTTGCCCTCCCCGCGTCCCTGTCCTATGCCGATTATAGCGACGTCAACCTTGTCAACACCCTGCGCCTTGAGCGCCTCTTCGTCGGTACTGTCCAGCCGGACGGCGTGGCTGACCTGATCTCGTATAAGGTCGATAACATTGCGGTCCTTGTCGATGGCGATAACGTCCGCTCCGCTCATCGCCAGCGAGATAGCCAGCTTCTGCCCGAATCGGCCCAACCCTATTACTGCAAAACGTTTCATAATTTGTCTCCTTGCAATATGTGGCACGGCCATCCTGGCCGTGTTTTCACAGGGCGACAAGCCCGTGCCACGTTAATTTTAACCAACGATGAGAGACTCTTCCGGATAACTATATTTAATCGACTTGAGGTTAAATGTCAACGCCGCCAGCAATGTCAGCGGCCCAAGCCTTCCGATCAGCATAACAACTGTTATTATTAATTTGCCCGGTGTGCTTAAATATGGAGTTAAGCCGGTGGTCAACCCGACTGTGCCAAGTGCAGACGCGCTTTCGAAGAATATGTCACCAAGCGAAAAACCGCTCGCTTGTTCGGTAATACTAAGCGTCATTGTCGTTGCGAACAATACAAAAACAAACAGCAGTGTCACCGTTACCGCCCGCCCTACAACGGCAAGCCGGATCGAGCGGCGGAACATTTCTACATCCCGCCTTTTGCGAAAAGTTGTTATCGCGCTGATAACAACCACGGCCAATGTCACTGTCTTAATACCGCCAGCTGTAGAACCAGGAGAACCGCCGACAAACATTAATAATATCAAAATGAATTTGCTCGGCCCCGACAATTCTCCGATATCGACGGTGTTAAAACCTGCCGTACGAGCGGTTACGGACTGAAAAAACGCCTTTCCTAATCCTACGTTTATGTTTGAACCGTCAACTGTGCCCGCGTTTTCAAACAATAATAACAGCAGCATTCCGACAATTATAAGAAACGCACTAACGGAAAGAACCACCTTGGTCTGAAGCAGCATTCTTTTGGGCGGCTCCACCGAAAAACGGTAATGTTTGCTGAAAATCTTTTTTAGAAGCCTCTTGATCCTGTCCGCAAGCAGATAAAACAGGTCATAAAGCACACCAAACCCAAGCCCTCCCAAAATTATCAAAGGAGCAATGACCCCATATACCGGCCAGAACTTATCATAGCGTTCGAAGCTGTCGCTAAAAAGGCTGAAACCGGCATTACAAAACGCGCTTATCGAATGAAATATCGAGCAGAACCATTGCTGATGAACAGCAGTGACACTGTCGGCAACATTATTCCACATTCCATACATGGCTATCGCTCCGGCGGCCTCAAAAACAAGTGTTCCCGTAAAAATAAAAGCTATCATTGTCCCTATCCTGCCGACCGTGCGAGCGCTTAGCAAGTCCTGCATAGCCACCGATTCACGAAGACTGAACGCCTGCCCAAGCAGCATCGCGAAAACCGCTCCAAAAACAACAATACCTAATCCACCAAGCTGAATCAGTGAAAGTATCACCGTCTGTCCCATAAAGCTGAAATCGCTTCCGGTATCCTTTACCACAAGCCCTGTCACACAAACCGCGCTTGTGGAGGTAAACAGAGCGTCAACAAAACCGATAGATTCCTTGCCTTCCGCTGCGGCGCGAGGAAGCATCAGAAGACCGCTTCCGGCAATTATCAAAAATACAAAACTGCCTATCAAAGCGAACGCAGGACTTCGCCCTGATGCGGCCAGCCGTACGCTTGTTCGGCAAAATTTATTAACAACCTGCCATATTAGATAGCCGCCGACAACAATATGCCGTAAAATCGCATCGCCAAACCAGCGACCCGCTCCCAGCAAAAAGATTGCGAGCAGCAGAATAAGCACCGCTTCGTGCCAGTTAGCTCGCCAGAAATCGCCCTTGCTTGTTATGTTGAAGTAGCGAATGACCTTTTCGGCAACAAAAAACAGCAACAGCCCAATTTGCAACCCATACAACAGCACCACAGGCAGCATCGGTTTATAAAAACCGAACAGCAGCACAAACGTCCCCGCGGCAGCGGCAGCGACAATGATATTGAGAACGACCATCGTCGCCTCAAGTTTTTTGTTTTTATACAACAATATCATAACTTACCGGACAAATCCTTTTAACGGTAAAATGGTCAAACAATTTTATGCGGCCTGACCATAAAGTTCAATAATTAATCAAGGCTGTTCTTTTGCCAGTGCGGCTGCTCCTCTAATTCCAGCATCTTCACCAAGCGTCGCGAAGCAAATATCAACAGCTTCCTTTTTCAGTGTCCATATATATTTATCGAAATAATATTGTATCCGAGATAACAAAAGGTCTCCAGCCGCTATCATCCCGCCTGAAAAAACTATTCGCTGCGGCTCGGTAACATGCAGTACGTTAATACATAAAAGTCCCAAAGCCTTTGCGGTATCTTCGGCAATCTCTTTTGCCAGTTCGTCTCTGCGGGCATAATGTTCGAACACATCGCGGCTGGTCACCTCGCCTTTTTCATCAAATACGGCTTTCAGGCTCGATTTTCGCCCAACCGCAATCATCTCTGTCGCACGCCGACCAGTTGAACTTGCCGATGCGTACGCCTCAGCGCATCCGCGCTGACCACATCCGCATACGCGCCCGTCGGGATAGATAATGATGTGGCCAAGTTCCGCCGCCCCGTCATGAAAACCGTGAACGAGCTTACCATTGCTGACCACGCCGCCGCCTATTCCTGTACCCAATGTGAAAAACACCATATCCTCTACACCTTTGCCGGCGCCGCAGACAAATTCGCCCCAGCAGGCCGCATTGGCGTCATTCTCGAACACAACCGGCTTATTCAACTCTTTGCTTAGCATATCACGCAAGGGAACATTGCGGAACAGCGGCAAATTGGGAGCCGCAACGATTAGTCCCACCGAAATATCCGAAGGCCCCGGCGCGCCTATACCGACAGCTTTAACTGCTTCAAGACCGGTGCCATGCTGATTTGCAAGTTCATTGACAGCTTCCGCAATACGCTCAACAACTATCTTTGGGCCCATATCTGCCTGCGTGGTTTTGGAATTTTTGCCAAGAAGATTAAGTTCCGCATCAAACACGCCCACTTTTATATTTGTCCCGCCAAGATCGACACCTATATACATAATTTACCCTTAATATGACCTTATTCACTATATCCGTTTGGGTGCGAATTATGCCATTTCCACGCTGTAGCCACTATCTTTTCCAATTCGCCGAATTGCGGTTTCCAGCCGAGTTCTTTAACTGCTTTGGAAGCGTCGGCTGTCAACACCGGCGGATCGCCCGCTCGCCGCGGCCCTTCGACGACTTTGAAATTCTTACCGCTAACTTTTTTTACCGTATCCACAACCTCCCGTACCGAATAGCCCTTGCCGTTGCCGAGATTATACACAAGCTCTCGCTCATCACCGAGTCGATCCAGCGCAAGAAGATGCGCCCGGCAAAGGTCTTCTATATGAATATAATCGCGGACACATGTCCCGTCATCTGTCGGATAATCTGTTCCGCGTATCTCTATCGACTCCCGCTTGCCCATCGCTGCCTGCATAACTAAAGGAATCAGGTGCGATTCGGGTCTGTGATCTTCGCCGAGTCGACAATTGTCACCTGCTCCAGCCGCGTTAAAATAACGAAGCGCCGCGTAACGCAGTTTTCCCGCCTCGGCCTGCCAGTGACACATTCTTTCGACCGCCAGCTTTGTCTCGCCGTAAGGATTTATCGGTGACTTTGCGACCTCTTCGCTGATAGGCACTCTCTGGGGCATACCATAAACCGCCGCTGTGCTGCTGAAAACGAACTTCTCCACACCTGTTCTGTCCATCGCGCACAAAATCTGCCAGGTATTGCAAACATTGTTATGGTAATATCGCAGCGGCTCTTTGACTGATTCACCCACTTCGATAAACGCCGCGAAATGCATCACTGCGTTTATCCTTCTGGTCTTGAGCACAGTTGTTATCAGGTCGCAATCCGACAGGTCGCCTTTGACAACCTCGAATCCTTCGATAGCGTCACGATGTCCCTTACTGAAATTGTCATAGACAATCGGCTCGTGACCTGCCCGTCCGAGAAGCGATGTCATATTGCTGCCGATATACCCGGCGCCGCCGCAAACAAGTACTCGCATTTTATTTTTCCTAAATCATCAATAGTACATCGGGAAAATAATTTCCAATAATCATACGGCTCTCGTCTTGTGCGGCTGTTATTTGATTATCTGAAATTTGATTATTCCTCGTATCTTGTTACTTGGTTTTTGGTTATTCAACCATCAATTTCTTCTCTATTCTTTCCAGCACCTCTGCCGCAAGCAGATTGTCCTCACCAAGATACACCCACTCAGCTTCGGCACGCTGGTCACGGTTCAACTGAAGCTTCTGTAATGACCCACTGCTTCGGGTAAACATCGCCGCAGCCGAACCGCTGCCGATTATATCCCTTTCCGGTAAGCTGAGCCGCTCAACATACGCATGGCTGACCACGCACACCTTGCCGTCGGCTTGTTCGGTTATCTCGACCCGCACCCGCCGCCGTACATCCTGAAGATTCGCTTCGGCCCAATTACACGCCCCCACATTATCATTTCGCCATAATTCGAAGAACTGAGCAGCCGACATCGGCTTGGTTTCGATGATGCCGCTACCTGCGTCCACAATCGCAGGCTCAAAGCTCATCCGCACCAATACCTTATCAGCAGCCGAAAAAGCCGCTTCTTTTGTCGCCGAACTGAATACCGGCTCAACTGGCGCAGAGGCCTGCTCGCAGCCGCAGCGGCATCCACCCAAAACAATCGCCATTATTAAACTAAAAACAGCCATTTTGCCCATATTATCCCCTTGTAAATTTTAAGGATTATAAACCCCTACCCATCCAAACACAAGAAAACATTATCATCGATATATGTAATCAGAAAATATCACCCTTTTGGGGTAGGTCTAAGAGTTATGTCATTTCACGGAAAATCCCCGTTGAAATGATTGTTCTAAAAAAATACACTTAATTCTAAAGCCTGTGAAGGCTTGATAAAAAGTAAATAGGAGCCTGTTGCATAAATAATTGCCAGGAATTGCTCTTTTAACAAGTGAATAAATCCAGTTTTTCGGTTATAATAGACTTAACGGATTGCTAAACATGTAAAGGACTACGAGATGGCTTACAAT
>JAQURJ010000059.1 GCA_028715705.1 Phycisphaerae bacterium
GTTAACTATAACGACTTATGCTGCGCTGCAATTGATGCCTGGCAGAATGTTGCTCTTGATCATGAAATTATCAAATCTGTTTGCAGAGCTTCTTATGTAGAGCGCAATAATTAAATACAATTGGTATAATTCGGCGAATAGGCAAGCCCGCTTTGTGCCACAGCCTGCAATCGCTTTGCCCATCCGAGCCAGTCCGGTTCCATCTTAACCCTTAACATTTGCTGTTTTTTTAGAATGCCTCTGGAAGGATTTTGCGAGCGGCGTCGCGCAGATAGCTTGATATCTGGCGTTCAGAATTGAGCGTGAGGACTTTTCTAGCCAGTGTATTACATTCTTCGATAGTTACCGAGCGAATGATCTGTTTTATCTCCGGCAGCATTGGAGAGGCAAGCGAAAGAGTCCGCACACCCATTCCCAAAAGCAGCATGACGCTCTCCGGGTCGGATGCCATTTCACCGCAAACACTAATATCTATCCTTGCCTTATTTGCATCCTGAATAACAGTTCGGATAAGCCGAAGAACGGCTGGGTCAACTGAAGAATAAAGCGTCGAAACCAGCTCATTACCGCGATCAACAGCGAGAGTGTATTGTGTAAGGTCGTTTGTGCCGATACTGAAAAAATCAACGTCTCTGGCAAGGCTTGCTGCGGTAAGCGCAGCCGAAGGAGTTTCCACCATAATACCTATAGGCAAATCGCGGTTATACTTTATAGATTCTTCGTCAAGGTCTTCCATTACATCACGGAGAATCATCTTCGCCTGCATCAGCTCCTGTATATTAGTGATCAGAGGGAACATTATTTTTACTTCTCCCAGTACCGAAGCACGCAGTATCGCACGCAGCTGTATTTTGAACATTTCAAGGTTCTGGAGGCAAAAACGAATTGAACGCAGCCCAAGGAAAGGGTTTGGCTCCGGCGCAAAACGTTTGCTTTGGGTATATTTGTCGGCCCCAAGGTCAAGCGTACGTATAACAATGGGTCGGTGCTTGAATACACTGACCGTTTCTGCGTAGGCCTTGTAGTGGTCTTCTTCGGTAGGTTCTGTCGGGCTGTTCAGATAGAGAAATTCAGTACGGTATAGCCCTATGCCATCGCCGCCCTTTTCAAGTACGATTTCGGCCTCATCTGGAAACTCGATATTTCCGAGAAGCTTGATGCGTACCCCGTCGCGTGTTACAGCCGGCTTCTCCCGCAGACCATCGAGCCGATGCTCCAGTTTTAGAAATTCCTGCGAATAGTCCCTGTACTGTGCGATAGTCTCGTGATCGGGGTTGACAATAACTATACCGCGATTTCCGTCAACAATAACAATATCTCCGCCTCTGACGGTCTCGGTAAGATCCTCGAGCGCCACGACGGCTGGAATGCCAAGAGAACGCGCAACAATAGCGCTGTGACTGGTTCTTCCACCGGCGTCAGTGGCAAGACCTTTTACAAAGTCCTTGTTGAAACCCGCTGTCTGAGTGGGGCTGAGTTCTCGCGCAACTATGACAACTTCATCAGTAAGATGATCGATATTTTCCCTGGTTCTTCCCAGAAGATGTTTGAGCAATCGCCGTTCGATATCATAAATATCTGCGGCTCTTTCGCTGATGTAGGTGTCGCTTACTTTGCTGAAATGGGCCGCAATGTCACGCAACGTCGTGGAGACGGCATATTCAGCGGTAACGGATTCACTCTGAATAATATCCGTTATTTTTTTTCGCAGGCTTCGGTCACGCAAAAAACGCAGATGGACGGCAAAAATGTCTTTAACATTTTTCTGCGCCATTTCATTCTGAAACGCATCCTGGCCGGTCAACTCATTGATGGCCTCTTTGAACGCATTACGAAGCCGCTGTATTTCTATTATGCGGCGGGAAGGGGTAACGGTTCGCCTTGGGATGCGATAATCCTCCGAATCAACTACAACAGCTTTGGCAATTGAGATACCGGGGGAAACAGCAATACCTTTTTTAATTTCCATAAGCTAACCGTTTATTGACCAGGAGCGGGTTCGTCAAATTTTTTAACTTCAACCAGCTCTCTGAGAGCCTCAAGTGCTTCCTTGGCATCAGAACCTTGAGCTTTTATAGTAAGAGGCGTTCCGCAGGTAGCCGCCAGCATACTCATCTGCATAATGCTTTTGCCGTCCACGGTAGTCTGTCCATTACTAACGGTGATTTCCGAATCAAACTGCGTCGCAGTATCAACAAACTGCATAGCAGGCCGCATATGCAGTCCCTCCACGTTTCTAATCTTAACGTCGATCTCCAGGGCCGTATTTTCCAAAGTATCCTCGTCCAACTGCATGCTTCGCCTTACTAAATAAACACGTCTTCTTCGTCTGCCTCTTTGAAAAGATCTCTTATCTGCTCTTTTGACTGAGCCTGCCGGAGAAATTTTCTAAATTTTTCCTGCTGCAAGTGCTTAAAGACATTTTCCATCGCCTGCAGGTGCTGATCGGGGTCATTTACGGGACTGATTAGCAAAATCACCGAATAGACCGGCATTTTATCGAGTGCATTGAAATCGATCCCGCTTGGGCTTTGTCCGATAGTAGCGATAACCCTGTCAACGGCCTTATGTTTTACATGCGGGATAGCCACCCCTTTTCCCAAGCCGGTACTCGCTTCGGTTTCCCTCTTAATTACGGCTTTGGCGATTTTTTCGGTATCAGCGGCATTTATACAGCCCGCATCTTCCAGTGCTTTCGTCAACTCACCAATCACTCCGTTTCGATCGCATGTGGTAAGCTCCGGAATAACTGCTTCAAAACAGAAAAAATCAGAAAACTTCATTATTGTTTCATCTCACTTTCATCAAATCCATGTTTATTTTCAGATACAATGTGCTTATTATTACGTTCTTTGCTCTTTTTCCGCCTTAATTGCTGTTCGAGTTTATGAACTGCCGAAACAATAGATGCATATACATCATCGCCTATTTCGTTAGCCACAAAAACAACCCCGTGCTCGCCTCGAACAATAATTTCAACATTTTGGCTAATGCCTTCCTGCCCCTCAATTACAACCTCAACTTGAGTAATGCCGTTGTAGAATCTGGGCAGCTTGGAAGTTTTTTCCTCAGCATAGCCTCTGAGTGCATCAGTTATATCTATGTGTTTGCCGGTAATGTTAAAAAGCAATTTCTGGTCTCCTTTAAATTATATTATTGTTTTTTATCCTTTATATCATCTGAACCGTCAGTCGGTTCGGATAAACCTGTAACTATAAACTGTTTTCTGTTACTTGGAGTTATTACCCCACCGCTGACGACAAATCTCAACGCCTCCTCAATAGTCATATCAAGTTCTATGGTTTCATCCTTTGGAACCATTATAACAAATCCGGTAAACGGAGTGGGTGATGTGGGTATCAGGATAGTAAGAATTTCGTAATTTAATTTATCTGTCAGTTTTTTAAGGCCTGTACCCGTTACAAAACCTAAAGACCAAATCCCTTTCCG
The DNA here is from genome assembly GCA_028715705.1 of Phycisphaerae bacterium. GTDB lineage: Bacteria > Planctomycetota > Phycisphaerae > Sedimentisphaerales > Anaerobacaceae > JAQURJ01. The sequence continues at coordinate 3,451 of JAQURJ010000059.1, forward strand.
AGGATACTCTACGCCGACAACCCTTGAAAAACTGAGCTTTTCCTCCGTCAGCAAAAAATCTGTTATCTGTTTTATATATGGATACACCTGCTTAAAAACAGGCGTTCTCATAATAAATTTTTCAATAATTTTCCAAAGCGTCTTACCAACGACACTGGCAAGCAATGCGCCTACCACCAAAACTATCAACAGGGCAACAATAAACCCTGTGATCGATCCCCATCCGCGGATCCAAAAATCAGCGATGCTCTCTCTGGCGGCTTCGCCCTGATAGCCGCGAAAGACCATCACCAAATCAACGGCGGCATTATTTATATGGTTACTGATGTTGCCCTGAATGAAGCGGAAACCCCAGATTAATATCCAAATGGTCAGAAAAGTCGGCAGGAGAACGGCCAGACCGCGAAAAAAAAAACGCTTGATATGTGTGGTAAGAGCCATAGATTTAGTCAACAATCCTTTGCCGAAACACCGTTTCCTTGTCCATTTTTGCCCAAAGACACAAAAAAATGCACAAAACTGCCGAAAATGATACTAATTTACAGGCTCTTTATAGTCAATAAAAAAGTCTTTTGGCAAATGTGCCCCGAACAAATGAATAACTGCACCCGGCAAAGAAGCCAAAATCCATAAAAGCCGCTGAGAAATGGCCAAAGCGGACGCACTTGTACTAGGCACGCCACAAATCTGGCTAAAGGCTGTTTTTAGCCACCATTCCATAATACCAAGCCCGCCTATGCTTACAGGCAGCGCTCCGATCAGCCATGAAATCGGGAAGAAAATCAAATAATACTTGAACGAAACGCCCGCTCCGATTTTTCTTCCGACTAGCCACAAGCCTATAATAAATATGCTCTGGCAGGCAAAAGTCAGGAGTAACGCCCCTAAAAGGGCCATTTTCTTGTTGTAATACACCGCAAAAGCCTTGCCTGTTCTGTCAAAAATCATCCGGCCATGCTCACGGATCAAGCTTAATGATCTATTTAGGGCAACTCGACCCTTGCGATTTGAATAAGTAACCAAAATAAGCAATATGAAAAATCCAAAGAATCCAACAAAGTACCAGCGATAACTAATAATTCTTTCTATAATGTTGAAAGAGGAAAGATCAAAACTTTGTTCATTACCGTGATGCGGTATAAACAAATAACTCACAAACGCCATTATTGCGATTCCGGCAAGTCCAACAACCCTATCAACAAAGACACTAAGAGCAGCTTCGAGGCGTTTTTCCGTATGTTTTGTTACATACCATGCCCGTAGCAGATCGCCGCCGATAGAGCTTGGCAGGCAATTATTGTAAAAAAGACCAATGAAATGCAGCTTTACCGCAGCAGGAAAACCTATCTTTATTCCCTGAACTGAAAGAAGAAGATACCATCGAAGCACAAAAATGATTTGACTTAAAATGTAAATAGCAAAGGCGGCTATGAAAATAACCGGCCCGATGCTCGTTAGCAATTTGCCAATTTTTTCGAGGTCTTCACCTCTAAATGTCCAATACAACGCCCCTGCTGCTACCGCGAAACGAGCAAAATAAGAAATATACTTTTTCTTGTTAGTAACCTTGCTTTCAGGAGCCAAAATGAGTTTCCTTAACGAAAGAACTTGTTTTTGAATATGATAACCTGTAAAATTTTGCTTGGCAAGATGCTGTAAATTTAATTGAAAGGTTTTGTAATTGACTGCTAACAAAGAAATTGAAGAAGGAATAGGGTTCAGCCCTAAATTCGATGCCAACGGGTTGATAACGGCAATCGCGCAGGACGCCGAAAGCGGACAGGTCATGATGGTTGCTTACATGAACGCCGAGGCACTGGATTTGACAATCAAAACCGGCAATGCGGTGTATTTTAGCCGGTCACGTAAAAAACTGTGGAAAAAAGGTGAGGAAAGCGACCATGTTCAGAAGGTTAGGCAAATACTTGTGGACTGCGATCAGGATTGCCTGATACTTAAAGTCTCGGTTGACCAAGGGCAATGCCACGTTGGGTATCAATCATGCTTCTATCGAGCGGTAAAACAGAAAAACGGCAAAGAATTAGAATTTATCGCGGAAAAAGTTTACGACCCCAAAGAAGTGTACAAAAAATAAAAAAGCCGTCTCTCCCGAGCGGCTTTTTAATACCTCCTCACTTATCCGGCGCCAAAATGGCGATTGCGCAGCCATCCGCCGTCCGCGCCAGCAATCTCAACAGCGTTGCCTAAAGACCCACAAATGCGGAGGTCTTGTTATATGCAAGATGCGGGTTATGCGGAAACGTTACAAAAAATCCGGAAATTTTTAAAAAAAATTCGATTATTTTGCAAAAAGTGCCAGTTTATTCGCCCCGTCAACCACATTTATGCGGCAATTGGGATCTTTATTAAGCCACCCATCGATAACCCGCTGAGGGTTATAAGCTGGTTCAAGGTGCATAGCCTTTATCTGTTCTGCGGGAATATCTGAGTACATCAGTATGGATTTTAGGCGAGTGATGAGGCAAGCTAACTTATAGGGTTTGTGGCTGAAGAGGACGTATTTCTGCTCTGGCAGGCGCAGAATTTCGTCCATCGGCTGGGTAAGAATGTTTTGAAAGTTTTCCATTGTTTCCGGCTCGCCAACGCCTCGCGGACAAGCTGAAATAAAGAGTATCTGGCCGCCGTCCTCGACCGCATTTTGAGTAAGTTCCAAAGCCCGCTGGGAAATATACAGGTCAATATCATTAGGAAGCCCGCCAGGAGAAACTATCAGATATGGCGTTTTGACAATTGTGTGTGAGTTTTGGCTGTCGGTAATGTCGAATGCCTGTGAAGAAACCTCTTTTGCCACACCGAATGCCGCCCATTGTATCGCCCCGTTGCTGCTGATGGTAACGAAAGCATATACGGGACGAGTTTTGACTATCATATCCATACCTTCGAGTTGATCGGCTGCGAGCGGGTTTTTACAGCGGGAAGGATTACTGTGCCATGGGTGCAGGCCGAAGGTGGAGTTGTTGTCGAAGGCAAAACTGTGATTGTGCTCGGTTGTTTCGTATGAACAGATACCGGGCAAAAAATATTTTATAGGGTTGGAGTATCCGGCAAAATAATGCACTTTCACATCAGAGAGAACAAGGAACAGGTCGGCGGAATCGATAACGTTATTGTATTTGACCGGCGTGCCGCGTGAAGTAACACCGGCGTCAGCAAATTCAGCATTGCGGCAATCGTGAAGATGAATATCGAAATTGAGGGCGGCTTTTTGAGCATTGGCGGCAATCGAACGGATAATCATTTCATTTCCACCCGCATCGGGGCTGTGCGTGCCGGTAGCCATAACAAAAAGGACTTTTTTGGCTTTGCCCAGCGATGGAAACAGGCGGGGATAAAGGTCGCCGGCGGGCATGTCACGGGTTATATCGCTAAATAAGACGCAAACCACCCGCCCCGCTACTTTTTCGGCAAAGTCTTTATAAACCGATACTGCCAAGGCATCCTTTATAACCGATTCGTTGGAAGACTGGGCTTGCTGTTTCCACGGCTGGACAAAAGCGGCAAGATTTTTGTCGGGGATTTGGAGGGGAATAAATTTATCACCGTAATGCAATTCAACATCCATAATCTTCCTTCAGAGTCAGTCCAACTAATGATAGCATATCCGCCGAAAGATAATTCCGCACTTATGATATCATCATCAGCACTATCACCATCAGGAAAATGACCGCAACAACACTAAGAATAATTACAGCGACCCGATAATGAGCAAGCGTCTCTTCTGAAACCGCATCTTCCTCATCTATTTCGACAGCTTCACCCTCCTGAAGCTTTTCAAGCATCGAAACATTTATCTCTTTGCGAGCGAGCATTGGCGGCTGACCGTTGCGAACAGCTTCAAGGTCAGCTATAAGTTCTTTCGCGTTTGCGTAACGCTCCTCGCGGCGTTTGGCCATCATCACTTCAACTACTTCCGAAATTCCTGCTGACAGTGTGATATTTATATGATCCGGAGGAATCAGCGGTTCTCTGAGGTGTTTTTTCATAACCTCTGTTGGGTCATCAGCCATGAAAGGCACTCTTCCGGTAACAAGATGATAAAGCGTAGCCCCAAGTCCGTAGATATCGGCTCTTCCATCGATATCGATCTCGCCGCGAATTTGTTCAGGTGCTATATAATACGGTGTACCGTACGCCTTTCCGGCTTCGGTTTTTGCGGCTTCGATATCGGCTGTACCCCTTGCAAGACCCATATCGGCCAGCTTGACGACACCAGCGGTAGTAATCATTATATTCTTGGGCTTTACGTCGCGGTGGATCAATCCTTTGGCATGGGCGTGGGCAAGGGCGTGAGCTACCTGAATGATTATATCAAGAGCTTCGGTTTCACCGAAAACTTTGCCTTTGGCGAGGTCGTCGTAGAGTGTCTTGCCTTCGACATATTCCATCACAAAGTAGTGGTATCCGCCGGCTTCACCTACGTCATAAGCCTGAACGATATTATTATGGTTGAGCTTGGCGGCTAACTGCCCTTCCTTGTAAAATCGCTGTACATATTCAGGGTTTTCGCTCAAGCGTTTGGGAAGGACTTTAATGGCTACGGGGCGGTTAAGGCTAAGCTGCATCCCTTTGTAAACAATAGCCATCGCACCGGCACCGAGTTTTCCTAATATCTTATAACCGGGAATCTGGTGTGCGGCGCTTTTGGTTTCCCGCAAACTTTGCTGTAGTCTCAAGGCCTGACCGGAGGTTATATAGCCCAAATCCAACATTAGGTCTTTTAGTGTTATGGGACTTATCTTCCTCCGGCTATTAAGCTCCTCCATCGCCCTGCTGATCTCGGTTTCGCTGCACAGACCCTGCTCAACAGCTATTTTACCAAACATGGTATCGTAATTCGTCTCGCCAGATGTCATGATAACCCGATAATAACAAGTAAATATTTATGAATTAAACAATTATGCGCCGCCTTATACAATTGTCAAAATATTTTTTTGACCCAATTATATTTAAATCGGCAAATTCGCTAATGTAATTTACCAATTATAATGACCTTTTGTTCTGCCCAGCTTTGCGTTTTTAGCATTGACTTGAAGCCAAATCTCGTTAAACTACGCTTTTTTTAATGATTGGTTCACTTTTCAAAGGAGTCGAGAGTGGCATATAATTGTATTGTATTGGTTAAGCAGGTTCCCGATACCAAGCGTATCACCGGCCAGGCGATGAATGAAGACGGAACGGTCAACCGCGGGGCCCTGCCGGCTGTTTTCAACCCTGAGGACCTCAACGCCCTCGAACTTGCCCTTCAAATCAAAGACGAATTCGGCGGCAAGGTAACGGTGATCACAATGGGTCTTCCGGCGGCAGCCGAAGTCCTGCGGGATTCGCTGTATCGCGGCGCCAATGAGGCTATTCTTATCACCGACCGCCGCTGTGCCGCCAGCGATACTCTGGCTACCAGTTATATAATAAGCTGTGCGGTAAAAAAACTCGATTATGATATCGTGCTTTGCGGAAGGCAGGCCATCGACGGTGATACCGCGCAAGTCGGCCCGCAGGCAGCGGAGAAACTGGGCATCACACAGGTTACTTATGTGGAATCGCTCGATGAACTGAAGGGAAAACAAATTACACTGACCCGCAACATCGGCAACGGCTGGCAGCAGGTGCGAGCGTCTTTGCCGGTGCTTTTGACCGTTACCGATAAGGCCAACGAACCAAGATATTCAGCGGCGATACAAATGATGAAATATAAAACCGCACTGGCACCGTGCGAGGTGGAAAAACAGCTAAAGGCCGCCAATCCCAACGCAGACGAAGCCGACCTTAAACAGCTCGTGCAGCACAAATGCGGCGAACTCGAAAAGAAGGGGCTATTGATAAAACAGTGGGACCTCGATTTCATTGGGGCGGATTTGACCTGGTGTGGACGTAATGGCTCACCGACAAAGGTGCACCGCATACAAAGCGTTGTTTTGGCCGCTAAGGAATCAAAAAGTGTCGAACCGACCGAAAAAGGAGTTTCGGATATGATTCATGAACTAATCGTAGATAAGACAATTTGCTGACAGGATGTAGTATGATAAAAGTAAACAGAAAAGGACAAGTCTGGGTTTTTGCCGAACAGCACGCCGGAGTACTTGAAGATACCCCCATCGAATTGATGAGCAAGGGACGGCATCTGGCTAACACGCTCGGTGTGGAACTGGCTGCGGTTGTTCTCGGCAGCGGTGTAAAAGAACTGTGCGGCAAAATGATACAATACGGCGCAGATAAGATTTATCTGGTCGATGCCCCACTGCTCGAACACTACCAAACAAAAAGTTATGCCAAAATTATTTACGACTTGATACATAAATATGAGCCGCAGATCGTTCTTTATGGCGCTACCGTTACTGGACGTGACCTTGCCCCGCAGGTCGCCAGTGCGGTCAAAGCCGGACTTACCGCCGATTGCACCGACCTTCAGATTGGTGACCATAAGCCAGCCGGAGACGGTGAAATTCACAAAAATCTATTGTTCCAGATACGGCCGGCTTTTGGCGGCAACATCATCGCCACCATCATAAATTATGACCGCTGGCCGCAGATGGCTACAGTTCGCGAAGGCGTTATGCCAAGACCGGAACCGGACGTACATAGAAAAGGACAGATTATCGAAGAAAAAGTAAGCCTTTCCAAAGACGACCTGCCAATAGAAATACTACAGGAGCATAAACGAGAAAAGAAAGTTGACCTGAAAGCTGCTCGCGTTATCGTCGCCGGCGGTGCAGGGGTTGGCAGCAAAGATAATTTCAGACTCGTATGGGATCTCGCAAATTGTTTGGGCGGATCGCCAGCCGCAACAAGAGCGGCAGTGGACCTGGGCTTTATAGACCACGACCATCAGGTCGGCCAGACAGGAACAACGGTTCGGCCAAGCCTCTATATCGCCATCGGCATCAGCGGCGCGATCCAGCATCAGGCAGGTATGCACCAAAGCCAAAAGATAATCGCCATTAACAACGACCCGCAGGCTCCAATCTTTGGGGTCGCGCATTATAAAATTGTCGGCGATCTCAACGACATTGTGCCTAAAATGATAAAAGCCATAAGAGAAAAAGGATTTAAGAGTTAATCTATCAGTATGGAAAAATAATTATGCCAAATTTTTACAAAGATAATGACGATATTCGTTTCCTGTTCAAGCATATCGATTTAGCGAACCTTGCCAAATGGCAGGAAGAAGACTTCAAGTTCACCGCCGAATTCGACACCGCCCCCGCCAACGCCCAGGAAGCGATAGTAAACTATGATATGGTTCTAAATTCACTGGGCCAATTGAGCGCAGAATTCATCGCGCCGCGTTCGGAAAGCGTTGACCGTGAAGGCAACACGCTAAACGAGGATGGTTCGGTTTCTTATGCCAAGGGAATCGCCGAAGCTCTCGACAAAATGGCCAAGGCGCAAGTAATGGGCTTTACCCTTCCGCATCGCTTTGGAGGACTGAATTTTCCAAACCTTATCTATTCAATGGCCATCGAAATGGTCTCACGTGCCGACGCTTCGCTTATGAACATATTCGGTTTGCAGGGAATAGCCGAGACCATCAACGCATTCGCATCCGAAGAGATAAAACAGCAATATCTGCACGATTTCAGCTCAGGTAAAATAACAGGCGCTATGGTTCTCACCGAACCAGATGCAGGCTCTGACCTACAAGCCGTGAACCTGAAAGCCTTTCAGGATGCCGCCGGCAATTGGTTCCTGCACGGCGTAAAACGATTCATCACCAACGGTTGCGGCGAATGTCTGCTGGTTCTCGCCCGCAGCGAGCCAGATAGAAGCGGCGGTCTTGGCCTTAGCCTGTTTGTCTGTGACAGAGGGCCGACCGTTCATATCCGCCGCTTGGAGGACAAACTCGGCATCCACGGTTCACCGACCTGCGAAATTTACTTCGATAATACCCCCTGCGAGCTTATCGGCGAACGCCAGCGGGGTCTGGTGACTTATGTGATGAGTCTAATGAACGGCGCACGTATAGGAATAGCCGGACAATCGATGGGCATAGCCGAAGCCACTTACGCCGTCGCTCGCGATTATGCCAAGAGCAGAAAGCAGTTCGGTGTGGCGATTGAAAAACTTCCGGCTGTCCGTGATATGCTTATCGACATGAAGATATCGCTTGAAGCCGGACGCGCCCTGCTGTATGAAACATCCCGTCTGGTTGATATGGAGATTGGCTATACGAAGATAGTCGAATTTAATCCTCTTGAGGATAAAGACAAACTCAAAGAAGCAAAGAACGAATTGCGCAAATACAAACGCATTGCCGCAATGCTTACGCCAATGAGCAAATACTACTGTTCAGAGATGAGTAATACTGTGGCCTACGATTCGATTCAGGTTCTTGGCGGAAGCGGATTTATGCGGGATTACGCCTGTGAGCGCCACGCCCGCGATGCCCGCATAACCACTATATACGAGGGTACGAGCCAATTGCAGGTTGTCGCCGCTGTCCGCGGCGTTTGCAGCGGCACAGCCGAAAAGTTGCTGGCCGAATATGACGCCCTCCAATACGATGACAGCGTGAAAGCCCTAATCGAAGAGCTGCGCCTCGGAACAAAAATAATGACCGAATCGGTCGCTTTTATCAAAGAACAGGGCAACGAATATATGGACCTGTACGGCAGAGCTATCGTCGATATTGCTATCGATCTTATCATCGGCTACCTGTTCTGCGGACAGGCAAGCACTAAAGTCGATATGCAGGTTGCTGTCGATTCTGATAACGGCAACGGTCAGACTGTCTCAATGAAGCAGCGAAAGCTCAAAGTCGCGCGCCGATTTGTCACGAAGGCAATGCCCCGGATAACCAGCCTCGCTCAGCTTATCCAGAGCGGAAACAAAAGTACGTTTAATGAATTTTCAGAACTTGTCGGCCCTGTAATAAGCGAGTAATGTCTATGATAAAAGCCGTCATCTTCGATTTCGATGGGGTTATCACCGACTCGGAGATAATCCATTTCCGCACCTTCAATATGGTTCTTAAACCCTTCGGCGCCGTCTTGTCGAGAAAGGAATACTACGCCAACTATCTCGGTTTAAGTGATGCGGACCTTATAAAGCAGCTTATCGCCGAAGGCCGCCTCGATATTGATAACGCCAAAATTGAAGAGCTTTGCCAAAAAAAGAACAAGGCTTTTGAAAAGCTGCTTAAAGAGGATGGCAACCTCATCGACGGCGTGCGTGATTTTTTAGCCCGTCTAAAAGAAAATAATATCCTGATGGCTATCTGCTCAGGCGCATTGCTTTCTGAAATAATGCTTGTTTTAGAGGATTCCAGAATCGAAGGTTTTTTTGAAAGCGTCGTTTCCGCCGATCAGGTCAAAAAAGGCAAACCGCACCCCGAAGGCTTTTTGCTCGCTCTAAAACGAGTCAACAAAAAACACAATCTCAATATACAACCCAAAGATTGCGTCGTTGTCGAAGATTCTCGATGGGGCCTGCAGGCTGCAAACACCGCTGGTATGCACTCTTTGGCTATAACCAATTCTTACGAAGCCAAGGAATTGAAAATAGCCGATAAAATCGTTGACCACCTCGACGAAGTATCAATTGATATGCTTCACAAACTTTGCAATTAAAAATCACCGGAGCTAAAAATGCTGATCCCAACGGGCTTGGCCTTTGTTCTTCCGGTTCGAATATTATGTTCTATCCCAACAACCTGAGCATTATTCAGCATCGCAGGCATTGATTCGCTGCCATTTACATACAGCATCGACTCGTCGCCGTTATAGAGCAATTCGCTGCCGCTGAAGATATTTTTCTGATCCTCAAAGCTCACTCCTTCGGAAGCGTAAACATCGCTCAACTCTGTTCTATTATCAACCGAAATGAATCTCGCATTGATATGCCCCGCGGAAATATTCGTCGCATCACCATTGCCTTTATCGGTAACAGGTACATAGTTCATCGTTATAAAATCGTCTGTTGGTGCGCCAGCTTCGATTTTGTTATTTATTAAATCGTACTTCAGCACATCAAAATTCTCTATCAAGGCGTAACACCGTTTCGTTAAACTGATTTTCTTTTTATTCCTTTTGTTTTCCTCGTCATCGGCTTTTGAATTGTCAAGGGCGAACAAACCCGGCCCTTTGGCGATAAACATTTGCCCAAGCGAATTATAATCAAACTGATAGCATTTAAGTTTCATCAACCCGAAAACTTCATCATCCTTCCATTTCGCAGCCGCAAGCTGTACGATGCCGTTATCGCCTGTAACATGATCTACCGCAAAAGGACCAGATTCGGCCTGCTTCTTACTTCCAAGATTGAGTATCAGCCGCGGG
>JAQURJ010000060.1 GCA_028715705.1 Phycisphaerae bacterium
GTTTTTAGGATAAAGGAGTGTATGGCACAGATAGGATTCTATTACAAAAATGTAACCGCCCAGATAGTTGGCGATAAACATGGGATAACCCCAAAACAATTCGACGGGCTGGCAGCCGAGACAACACCCTTAATCGGCAAACTGAACGCCGAACGCGAGGCGAGTAAAACGCCTTACCGGGATTTACCATATAACGACAAACTGGCGGCCAAGATAAAAAAGTTAGCCGACGAAGTCAGGGACGGCTGTGAGAATCTTGTCGTGCTCGGTATCGGCGGTTCGGCTCTGGGTAATATCGCACTCCAGACGGCTTTGAATCCCTACACATATAATTTTGACGATAAATTCAGGAAGACCCCTCGGTTGTTCGTTTTTGACAATGTTGACCCGGATCAGTTCGGTGCTTTTCTGGATTGGGTCAAAAATAAATTAGATAAAACTATATTTAATGTCATCAGCAAATCCGGCAGAACGGCCGAGACCGCCAGCCAGTTTCTTATTATTCGCAAAATGCTTTTGAATAGACTCGGAGCAGAGGGTTACAAAAGTCAGGTTATCGCCACTACAGACCGAAAAGAGGGAACACTGCGAAAGATAACCGATGCCGACGGATTCAGATGTATGGAAGTTCCGGATGGCGTCGGCGGCCGGTTCAGTGTTTTGAGTGCGGTAGGACTTTTCAGCGCGGCTATGTGCGGTATCGATATCGATTCGCTGCTTGCCGGAGCGCGTGACATGGATAAGCAGGTCAGCAAAGAAAACTTTTACGAAAATCCGGCAGCTCTAAACGCGGCGATCAATTATTATTTTTATAAAGCGGGCAAAAGAAATTCTGTTATGATGTCGTACAGTTATGCCCTAAAAGATTTGGCTGACTGGTATCGCCAGCTTTGGGCGGAGAGTCTTGGGAAAACTAACGACCTTTCCGGTAATAAAGTTTTCGTTGGGCCAACGCCCATTAAGGCCCTTGGCACGACCGACCAGCACAGCCAGGTTCAGCTATACAGGGAAGGGCCTAACGATAAGCTGTTTACGTTCCTTGAGGTACGGAATTTTAACAGGATTCTTGAGATAGGCCCACAGCCGAACTGTGCAGAGGAACTTAGTTACCTGGGCGGAAAAGATATGGGCAAGCTTATGAACTGCGAGAAAAAGGCTACCGAATACGCTCTGCTTAAAGATAAGCGTCCGTGCCTGTCGGTTATTTTCGACGAAGTTAACCCCTACACCGTAGGCCAGTTTATTTACTTATTCGAGGTGACAACTTCCTTTGCAGGCGCGCTATTCAACATTAACACCTACGATCAGCCCGCTGTGGAACTTGGCAAAGAAGCTACTTTCGCCCTTATGGACAGGGAAGGTTTTGAGGATTTGGCACAGGAAATCAGGCCCTTTGTCGAAATTGACAAAAAGTTTTTAATTTAAGGTTTTATTATGAATTACGCGGTAGTGATGGCAGGCGGCAGCGGGAAACGGCTTTGGCCGTTAAGTCGCCAAAAACGCCCTAAACAGGTACTAAGACTGCTCGAAGGGCAGACTTGTCTGCGGCATTGTTTTGACAGGCTTTTGAAGGTTTTCGATCCGCGAAACATAATCGTAATGACAAACGCAAGTTATATGGACATTATACGGGAAAGCCTTCCCGAACTGCCGACTTCGAATATGATCGCAGAGCCGGCTGTCCGTGACACGGCAAGTGCTATTGCTCTTGCCGCGGCTGCTCTCGCAAAGACGGACCCCAACGCCACAATGGCTGTTGTTACGGCCGATCAAGTGATAAAACCTGCGGAAGTTCTCCAGCAGGCTTTGAGCGATGCTGTTGCTTTTGTAAATAAAAACCCCGACGCGATGCTTACCTTCGGCATAAAGCCGACGTTCCCAAGCACCCAGCTGGGCTATATTAAATGTGATCAGCCGCAAACCTGCACCGAGTGCACCAATACCATTTACACTGTCGAGGCGTACAAGGAAAAACCGGACAGCCAAACCGCTCAGGAGTATCTTGAAAGCGGCAAGTTCCTCTGGAATTCAGGTATGTTTGTCTGGAAGGCTAAAACGATTCTCCAGCATATCGAAAAGTTTTTGCCCGATGCGGTTGAACCTCTTCAAAAAATTCAGGCCGCGTGGAATACGCCCGACCAGCGGAGAGTTCTATGGGAGTATTTCCCCAAGCTGCCCAAGATCAGCATAGATTTTGCCGTTATGGAAAAGGCCGAAAAGGTTTACGCCATAAAGCTTGATTGTCACTGGCTCGATATGGGGTCATTCAGTGCCTTGGCAGATATTGTTACCAGCGATCAGAATAATAATATCGTTGTCGCGGGTTCTTCGGAACTGCTCGATTGCAAAAATAATATTATTATAACCGAGGATAAAGATCATCTTATTGCGGCGATTGGTTTGGAGAATATCGTTGTTGCACATACCTCGGATGCCACGTTGATATGCAATATCGACCAGGCTCACAGGATAAAGGAAATATTGGAACTGCTCGATAAGCACGGCGGCCAAAAATATTTGTAGAAAAATTGTTTGCAGGTCACTAAATGCTGGATATTTGTTTAGCCAGCAGCAGAAATTATTATGCGATATCTTGCGATAGATCATGGCAGAAAACGAACGGGTCTTGCGATTTGCGACCCATCCGAGACAATTGTCTCTCCTTTTGCCGTGCTGGATAATCCCAAAAATATCTGCAATCAGATAACAGATGTTATAAAGGCTCAATCGGTCGAAGCTGTCGTAGTGGGATTGCCCCTGAATATGGATGGTTCACAAGGCTTTCAGGCCAAACTTGTTCTCGCATTTGCCGAGCAGCTTAAAAAAAGTATTGACATCCCGATTTATTTTCAGGACGAGCGGCTTTCCACCTTCGGAGCGGAAGAAAAACTCGCTGCTACGGAACTATCCCGCAAGAAAAAACGAAAACGCCTCGATGCAGTCGCAGCGGCTGGGATACTCGAAAATTTCCTCGAATCCGGCGATTAATCCCGCTTAGAGCAAAAAAATTTCACAATCCGGGTAAATTTCCCAATTTTAAATCAATATTTCCCCTTCCGCGTTCGCCTTGTATATAGAGCGGTGCCGTGGAGTGTCCTGAGATAAATGTACTAATCGTTTTCATCACCCTCCTCCTAAGCCAGGCTTCGTTTTTTGAGGTCTGGCTATTTTTTTATATGCAATTGCCAATTTTTGGGGGCTTGCCACTTATTTCGGCAGCCAAAGGGGGGATAAATTTGTGTATCCGTCGCCGGTTTTTTGCACCAAGGCCATATCAGCTTTTTCCCTGCTCAGGTGGCCATCCACAAATCCGATGTTAATGGTTTTATTAGGATGGCGGCCGTACACGGCATCACTTTCCTGGCCGGGCCATAGATCTCTTTTTTTATTGATCCTTAAACCGGGAATATAGGAAGTATCCGCGATTGCTTTATTGCCAAGAGAAAGGGGGGGGATGTCTGCGGCATGATAATAATTTATTAAGCTGTAACCTGCGTCAACCAACAAAAGGGTTAGGCCTGGCCGGGGTATTTCACCGAGTTTTAAGGATTCCCCAATAAATTCAGTTTTCACCTGCGGACTGATGTACTCTTTACAAATTGATTGATTAACACCGTAATTTCCGCAAAGAACGTTATTTATAAGTTTCGATTTTTTAAGATTTTTGGATGGGCATGTAAGCAGGGTTTTATTGTCGGTCCTGCTGAAGTAAATTTCCGCATAGTTAATCCACCACAGCCCCAGATTATCAAGATTCTGATGCCCAAGGTAACCGCCCGGAGGCTCAATATTAGTATAATAGTAACCAATGGGAAAAGTTTCATTTTCCATCGAATATAGATATAAACCAAACACCAATTGTTTTACATTCGAACCGCAGGCCGCGGCTTTGGCCCGTTCCCTGCCGTTTTGAAGGCCGGGCAATAGTATCGCCAGTAATGCCGCAATTATGGCTATAACCACAATAAGCTCTATTAATGTAAAACCGGCCTTTCTCATAGCGGTTTATTTTACGTGATTTGCTAAATAAGTCAATTTTCAACTGTTTTGCCTCTTTGGCGCTACCTAACAGTTTAGATTGCCGCGGCCTAACGACAAAGCCTCGCAATGACTGTGCTACGCGTTGAACAGTAATAAAGCTGATGAACTGACTTATAAGAGAATGGCAGGTAAGGCCCCACCGCTGGCCTTACCTGCCTGAGAATTATAAATTCATATCACTTTTAAGCGCACGCTCTCATATAGTAGTTTGTCCAGTTCCCAGTTACGGTACAATTAAATGGGTCATATGGGTCTTCTATACAAGGAATTTCCGACCGTCTATAAAGCACGCTATAGCTGCAACTGCCATCGCCCACTTCACAGCCGTAACGCTGATAATAATGGACATAAGTGCCTCCGCACTCGCCAAAGACCTGTGTGCAGAGTATGTCATCGTGCTCCTGCAAAAGTTTGGTGCAGGAATAACCCGCGCCTACGATGGTTTGAAGGTCAGCTGCCGCGATATCGGAAAATTGTCCGGCTATCGCGTTATTTGAGATCAAAAGGGCGACCCCGGTACTCCAGTCCATATTAAAGAAATTTAAATCGGTTTGATAATAAAACTTACTGCTGGATATATCGATAATCTTCACGTAGTCGCTATCGATGCCTTCGACAGCGACAAAATGTTTGTTCGAAGGCAGATACAGTATGATCTGGCAGTTGGTCAGGCTTTTCAAAGTTTCGATATCGGTACTGACGGCGCGGCAATAGAGTCCTTTTTGTTCGGCAAGTGCCTTTATGGCATAAAGGCTGGTTCCGTTCTCCGTTACCAATCCGGCCAGTTCGGTATCACTGAATGTACGTCCCAGTTTGCCTGCGGCGTATTTGAGCGCCGCGGTGGCGCAATTCTGGGTTTGATAGCCTTCGTTTGCGCTAAAGGCAAGCCTTTCAGTTAAAAGGGTATCCGTATTAACGGCATCCGAATGCCGATAAATCTCTGATTTTCCCGACACATCGGAAGCGTACTCGACAAGGGTATTTTCAGCATAATCTATCTGGAAGCTATCGATAGCCGGGGCGGCAGCGTCGATAGAGATAATTTCCCATACGTCGCTTGCAAGAAGCTTATTCGAGCCAGCCTCGAATTTTTCCAGAATAATGACAGCAGGCACCCAGTTACCGGCGACAAGGCTGTAATCATTAAACTGTTTGGAAACAATGGAATTGCCATGACCGGTTACGGTACATGAAAGAACCGCGTAATTTTTTGACGGGTCCAAAACGAAAAGCATTTCGATTCCGTCCATATTTATGGCAAGTTCTATCTGTGTCCGGCCGTCAACGACCTTTTCCACCCCAGCCGAATCCGTTGCCGCAAGGCTGTCATAAGTATAGCGGCCATGCCCCCAAGGGGTAATTCCCGCTGTAAGAGGCCCCCTTAATCCGCGCGGCAATTTACCGGCGGCATCAACGAACGAACAGCCGGCAAGAGGCGAATACATGCTGTATTTTTCGCCGTCCCAGGCGGATATCCGCCGATTGTTGAATTCACTGAACTGATCCGTCATCTCATTACCCGCCAGACTCTTATCAGGTTTAACCGAATCCGTTCGCGAATTTGTAGTAATATCCCTGCGGTATCTTTCTCCGTCGAATTTTATTATCTCGCTGGAATCCATTGTGTATTCATTGGATAGTTTGTAACGCACATTGAACGGTGTGGCGTCAAGCCGCATTTTCTGAAGGTATTCGGCGCGTTCGGGTTTGTCGGCGTTATTTTGATACGCGGACACTTCCTCGCTTATCTTCGAATTGATCTCGTCAGGGTCGGTTGTTTTCGCTGCCCTGTATTCATGGTGTTTTGCTTCAATTGTCCCAGCAGGAATCCAGGTATCACGAGGCTGCTGGGTTAACTGCTGAAAGATGCTTAAAATTTCGGCTTGCTCCAAAGCTCTGTCCGCAAGACAATGCCCACAAATCGCCAGTAAAAATAAGGCGAATATTATACCTCTTTTTGATTTTAACAGATTTGTAACTTTCATAACACCTCTCTTTTCTCTAATTTAATTGCGTAAGAATTTGTATTTGTAAAGCGGCCATCCTGGCCGCATCCGCGGGCTGGAAGCCCGCGACACGGTAATTTAAGTTTTAATTCTGCACACAGTGCCGGCAACATAAGTATGCAGTAACAAATACGTCCTATTAACTAAGGCGATTCTGAAAGGGTAAACATTGATTTTTTTTAGGAAATTATCTGTATAATTTGCGTAAGTCGTTTGGTTAATTTATCTAAATGCTTGCAATTAAAGCATATAGGTGTTTTATTTTTTTTAAATTTTTTGTAAGATTTTGGCCGTATGCAAAAAAAGGAGGAAAACCGCCTTCGGCGAAAACTTTTTCTGTGGATGCCTCGACAAGCTCGGCATGACGAGTCGCATTGAATATTTGGCTTAAAGGATTGCTTTTGAGGGATTTACCTTGTTTCTACAAGCCAGAATTGGGAAAACTGCATCAAATCAAATTCGTCAACGTAGCTGTTTTCATTCAGATCGGATTTGCCGCAGAAATTGTTTTGCTCATCGCAGGTTTCATCGGTCTTCCACCATGAGGCAAAAGCCGAGAAATCGCCGAAATCCACTCTGCCGCTGTTATCGAAATCGCGGGTTTGGACATGGGTAAATTCCAAATAGTGAATTAGATAAGGAGTGTAGTATTCCCAATCCCAATAGTAAAGGCCTACATTGCAGTCACCGATTTCGACAGCGTTGTAATCAAAAATAAACCAGTCACCGGCTTGTGGATAGGTATCAGTATACAAGTCAAACCAATTTGTTTCGTATGGGTATTTTTCTACAAATGCACCCATACCGGCAGCAGGCAAGACTGAATCTTCCGGATAATTTGGGTCATCACCTCTTCCATAAACAACACCATAATTGCTATAAGGCTCTGATATATCTATTGCGCCTGACCAGTCGGGTTCCGCCACATTTGAATCGATTACTATAACTAATTCCGTGCCTACCATGATATCGCGGTATTGATGGGGGACGCAGGGGTCAGCGAGTTCGAGGGGGGTAATTCCATCGGCGAGGTATGCTTTGGCTGTGACTTCACATACGGCATTTGGGGTTATGATTAACAACAATAACAAAATTGCTAATTTTTTCACCGTCCAGTTCTCTCTATGTACGAAATCACACATTAACAACAGGAACTTTGAGGATGGGAATCAACGAAATGTTCGCACAAAACTTACCTCATCATTACTCAAATTACCCAAATTCTCCAATATCAGGGATTTATATTATACAGAATTAAGAAAAAAGTCAAGTAAATTAATATTTTTTCATTTTTGCCCAAAATTTTACAAAAAAAAATCAATATTGCCCAGTCCTGAAACGCCTTATATATGGAGAGACCGTGCGGTAGGGTATATCCCGGTCGAAAAATAGCGAGGAACAAAGGTGTCGTCGGTATTTTTGGGATTGAGACGTTGTATGAATATGCGAAAAGTGTGGCTATGACAGAGGGAAAAGAAGAGTTGATTCGTTCGATCAGCAGTTATATCCAGGAAAATGGAAATGATTACAGTGAATGGATTTTAGGCATCTGCCAGGACCAGCAGGAATTTTTTCCGCTTCTGCGACATGCAGACAGCCGGCGGTGGAGGTACAAATGTACCGGCAGCCCCAAAATCGCCAGAGAAGTTATGGATTATTTCGTTACCGAGATGGGCGCAACCTGTCAAACGAAGTATCCAAAGCAGAGTGCAGAGGTGATATATTTGTATAAAAAAATAAAACAGCCGGCGTTTTAAAAAGCTCTTATCGTTTATTTTGTGTTTTGTCGAGAGCGGTGCGAACGGATCTGAGGAAAGCGGCGATTTCAGTTAACGTTTTTTGTTTGTCATTGAGGTTCTTTTCGATCATATCGACCAGTCGGCTGCCAATTATAACACCATCGGCTCCGGCCTGTGCTACGGTTGCTGCGTGGTCTGGGGTACTTATACCAAAGCCGACACATATTGGCTTGTCGGTAATATTCTTTAGGCGTTTTATGAGAGATTCCACCTGTTGGGATAATTCATTTCTACCGCCAGTAACACCGAGCAGCGAGACAGTGTAAACGAATCCTGTCACCTGCGAAGTGATGGTTTTCATCCTCGCGTCGCTTGTGTTTGGTGTTACCATAAAGACGGTGTCAAGACCGGCGGATTTTACGGAGTCGCTAACTTCATCGGCATCGTCAATGTCAAGATCGGCTATAAGGACACTGTTGACACCAGCGGCGTGGAAGTCTTTGAAGAATTTTTCCTTGCCATATTGATAGATAAGGTTGTAATACATCAAAAGGCCGATGGGGATGTCTTTATACTGCTTGACCTGGCGGATAAATTCGAGCGCCTTTTGAAGGGTCGCTCCGGCTTTGGCTGCGCGGATATCCGCTTTTTGAATTGTTGGGCCGTCGGCTATCGGGTCGGAAAAGCTGATGCCCAGTTCAAGTATATCGGCGCCGCTGTCAATAGCGGTTTTGGCTACATCGAGGCTTGTATCGAAATCAGGGTCGCCGATGACAAAAAACGGTATCAAAGCGGTATGGTTGAGTTCTGAAAAAACGTCCTTATATGATTTCATATTAAATCCAAATCAAATTGCTTTTTTATATTTTATTTTCTCGGTGTTCTTCTACGATATCAACGTCTTTGTCGCCGCGTCCGCTAAGGTTTACTACTACGACTGTATTGCTGTCCCACTTGCCTTTCTGCTGCATAACATAAGAGAGGGCGTGTGAACTTTCCAGAGCGGGGATAATGCCTTCCTTGCGTGTAAGAAGTTCAAAGGCGTCGAGGACGTCTTTGTCGTCGGCTGCGACATATTTTGCGCGGCCTGTATCCTTTAAGTAACAGTGTTCCGGGCCGACAGCGGGGTAATCGAGACCAGCGCTTATGGATTCGGTATCGAGTACCTGTCCCTGTTCATCCTGCAGTAGGTAGCTTTTGGCGCCGTGCAGGATGCCAACTTTTCCGGCGACAAGTGTCGCAGCGTGGTGTCCGGTGGATACGCCTTCACCTCCGGCTTCGACGCCGATAAGTTCAACATCTCTGTCATCAATGAAGCCGGAGAAAATTCCGATGGCGTTGCTTCCGCCGCCGACGCAGGCGAGAACCTTGTCTGGCAAGTGTCCTATCTGCTCAAGGCATTGGGCGCGGGCTTCTGTACCGATGCAGCTTTGAAAATATTTTACTATTGTCGGATACGGGTGCGGGCCGGAGGCTGTACCGAAAAGGTAGAATGTGTCATCAACGTGAGCCGTCCAGTAACGAAGAGCATCGTTTATGGCGTCTTTTAATGTACCTGTTCCGCCTTCGACACCGATAACCTCGGCTCCGCAGAGTTTCATCTTATGCACATTTACGCTTTGCCGACGTATGTCGGTAATACCCATAAAAATTTTCGTCTCCATACCGAACAGGGCGCCGATCATTGCGGTAGCAAGGCCGTGCTGTCCGGCACCGGTTTCGGCTATGAGTTTGGTCTTGCCCATATACTTTGCCAAAAGACCCTGACCAAGAGTGTTGTTCACTTTGTGCGCTCCGCCGTGAAGAAGGTCTTCTCGTTTCAGATATATCTTGAAGCCGACATGCTCGCTGAAACGCTTTGCCAGATACAGGGGGGTGGGGCGGCCCGCGTAGTTTTTGTATAGGTCGTTTAGTTCGGCGATGAAATTTTTGTCTTTGTAATAGCGGTAAAAACCCTCCTCGAGTTCTTCGAGGACGGGTATGAGGACTTCGGGGACATAGAAGCCGCCGAACTGGCCGAATCTTCCTTTGTATTTCATTTTTGTTCCTATGCTCTAAAGTGACTTATATTTTCAAATAACTGTTTCATTTGCTTGTGGTCTTTTTTGCCCGGTGCAGATTCAATTCCGCTGCATACGTCGATTCCGTAAACGCCTTTTGAAACGGCTTCGGCGGCATTTTCGGCGTTTATACCGCCTGCGAGAAAGACCCTCTTTGTGATGTGGCCGACAACGTTCCAGTCGAAGGTTCGTATCCCTGTGCCGCCGTATTTTTCAGGGCTGAAGGCATCGAGCAAAA
This sequence comes from Phycisphaerae bacterium, assembly GCA_028715705.1. Classification (GTDB taxonomy): domain Bacteria; phylum Planctomycetota; class Phycisphaerae; order Sedimentisphaerales; family Anaerobacaceae; genus JAQURJ01. The sequence goes on from JAQURJ010000060.1 coordinate 10,085, forward strand.
CAGCGTCTGTGCAATAATCATCAGCTTTGGCGATATCGCTTTTCTCTTTGACCCTGATGGCTTTGATGGTCTTTACATTAAGGGTACGGAACATATCGCAAAATTTTGGCGTCTCGTCACCGTGGAGCTGTATCCATCCAAACTGGCACATATCCATCACTTGACGTATCCGGTCGAATGTTTCATTGACAAATACGCCCACAAGGTCAACGGAAGCGGACATTTTCGCGATTATTTTAACGGCAGCTTCGGGTTTTATGTATCGAGGACTTTTGGCGTAGAAATTAAAACCCAACAAATCCGCTCCACACTCGGCAGCAGCGGCTGCGTCTTCGTAATTTGTTATTCCGCAAATTTTAACTTTTACTATCAGCATAATTTCTTTTTAGCTGTTCGAGACCTCTATCAAGTTTTTCAAACATTTGGCGGCGTTACCTTCGTCTATGGAATCTTTTGCCATTATTATAGCGGTTTCAAAATCAGACGCCAGTCCGGAGACAAAAATCGCCGCTGCAGCGTTGAGTACGACGATGTCACGACAAGGGCCATTGTCGCCGTTGATAACAGCAGTGATGATGCGGGCGTTGGTCGGGGCATCGTCGCCCTGAAGGTCCGCATATTTTGCCAAAGGGATGCCGTAAATTGACGGATTAAAGTCAAATTTATTTATTTGCCCGTCTTTTAATTCCAGTATTTTCGTCGGACCTATTGTGCTTATCTCGTCAAGGCCGTCACTGTGTACTATCATGGCTCGCTTTGTGCCGAGCCGCAGAAGTGCCTGTGCTATCCTTTCCATCAGCGACTCTTCGGCTACACCAAGCACCTGGTATTTCGCCCCAGCCGGATTGGCCAAAGGGCCAAGAATGTTGAATGCGGTTCTGAAATCGAGGCTCTTCCGTATAGGCTGAACGAATTTCATGGCAGGGTGGAACATCGGTGCGTACATAAAGCCGATATATGCTTTCTCGATGCACTCGGCTATTTTTCCCGGCTCGCAATCTATTTTTATACCAAGTTCGGCGAGTACATCGGCAGAACCGGATTTGCTTGTGATTCCTCTGTTTCCATGCTTGGCGATGTGGACGCCTGCCCCAGCGGCGACAAAGGCTGACGCAGTAGAGACGTTGAATGTTTTTATGTTTGCTCCGCCTGTGCCGCAGGTATCGACGAGATTTTCAATGTTGACCTTAACCTTGACAGCATGGTCACGAAGAGATTGTGCCAGCCCCGCGATCTCATCGGATGTCGCTCGTTTCAATCGCATCGCGGCAAGAAAGGCTGCGATCTGCACCTCGGCAACATCACCTTCGAAAACTGTGTCGAGCAGTGACTTTGCTTCGTCGAAGGTGAGGTCTTTGCCGTCGAATATAGTTTCCAGATATTTCGTTATTTTGGCCATTTTTACCCTCTTTGCTCTGCTATCCTCAGAACATTTTCTATAATTTTACCGCCGGCAGGTGTCAGAATACTTTCAGGGTGGAACTGTACGCCGAAGACAGGAAGTTCTTTGTGCTCTACGCCCATTATTACGCCTTCGAATTCGGCGGTTTTTTCCATACAGGAAGGCAATTGAGTAATACAAAGACTATGATAGCGTCCTGCCTGCAATGGGTTTTCTATACCGGCGAAGATGCCTTTTTCGTTGTGGGTGACACGAGAAGGTTTGCCGTGCATGGGAGCGGGGGCATGGCCGACTTTCCCGCCGAAATACTGCCCCATTGCCTGCATACCAAGGCATACGCCGAAAATAGGAAGTTTATCTTTGAAATGATCTATCGCCGCCAGGGTGACACCGGCAGAATCAGGATTGCCGGGGCCGGGCGAAATGACAAGAAGATGCGGTGCGAATTGCTCGGCTATATTTTTTAGCTCATCAAGGCTTGTATCGGCTCGATAAACTTTGGCCTCGCAGTCACGTTTGCAGAAATCGTCCACAAGGTTGTAAGTGAACGAATCGAAATTATCTATGAACAGAACTTTTCTATTTGCCATTTTGATTTTCCTTGTTTCTTATGGCTCTAAGGCACGAACCTGCTTTGTGCTGCGTCTCCTCGAATTCGGTTTTAGGAACGCTGTCGTGAACAATACCTGCGCCGACACGAATATATGCGGTTTGGTCTTTTACCTGAAGGCTGCGTATAGTGATACAGCTGTCGAACTGGCCGTCAACGGTCAGGTACATCACCGCGCCGCCGTAGTAGCCGCGTTTTGTCTTTTCGAGCTGGCGGATTATCTTCATCGCTTCTATTTTTGGCGCACCGGTAAGTGTCCCCATATTCATTGTCGCAAGATACGCGCTGAGAGCATCGAGACCATTGCTCAGCGTACCCCTTACATTGCTCACAAGGTGCTGTACCGATTCGTACTTTTCGGCGATTAGAAGCTCTGTAACGATCCTGCTGCCAGGCTCAGCCACACGGGCGATATCATTTCTCGCCAGGTCGACCAGCATTATATGTTCGGCCAATTCCTTCTGGTCGAGTTTCAATTCCGCTTCGTAGCGCAAATCTGTGTCGGGATCGACTTTGCCGTCTATGCGTCCCCTCGGCTTTGTCCCTGCGATAGGACGAATTTCGACATTGAAGGGCTTAGTGCCGCTGACCCGCAGATTCAGTTCCGGGCTTGAACCCATAAGGATTGTATTCGGAGTATGTATATAGAACATATACGGCGACGGATTCAGCGTCCGCAGCCGTTTATAAACATCCAGCGGCTCATCGGCGCACGGTTCGATAATAGTGCGGCTAAGCACCACCTGAAAGATGTCGCCGTCGATAATATGCCGTTTGGCAGTTTTGACCATACCTTCATATTCGCCCTGATTGGTATCGGTAGAAGGTTCGCACAATGCCCCATCATGTTTTTTTGCAGCGGGAGTGTCGAAGCGGGCGATGTTCTCATAGAAATCGAAGCACTGGCGAGCCTCAGCTATGGCGGTATCTGTGTTGTCGTCTGTTACCATGACATTTACTACGATGTGACCCTGTTTTTTCTCGTGATCCATTAGGAAGATATTGTCGGCGAAATAAAGTTCATAATCGGGGTTGTTCAGCAGATCCTTGTCGTTTTGGGGCAGTT
>JAQURJ010000061.1 GCA_028715705.1 Phycisphaerae bacterium
CTCTTTTTTGGGGCGAACCGCTGATATCCGATACACGTTTACGGCCTGTGGTCGTAGCTCGGGGCTTTCTGACTAACTGGTTAATTGTCGGCATAATTTCTTTCCAAAAAACTCTTTACTCAATACCCAACGCCTCTTTAATGGCGGCGTCAGCTTTTGCTTCGGCATCTTTAACTTCTTTGACTTCCTGCAACTCCTTCGGCAGCGGAGCTTCGGCCAGATGTTTAACCTTCAGTTCCAGATAAGGCTTAAATGCCGTACCCGCCGGAATCAGATGGCCGAGTATAACATTTTCTTTCAATCCGACCAAATTGTCCATTCTACTACTAAGAGACGCTTCCGTCAAGACCTTGGTTGTTTCCTGGAAGCTCGCAGCCGCGATAAAGCTGTCCGAACGCAGCGAAGCCTTAGTTATCCCCAGAAGCAGCGTTTTGGCTTTTGCTGGACGCGGCTTTTTACCTCTGGCAGGCGTTCCACCTATCAGCTCGATCTTTTCGTTCTTCGGTTCCAGCTCTTCCTTGCTAATAACCCGATCTTCGACAAGATCAGTATCTCCGACATCGGTGATTCGGATGCTATTAGCCAAACGTTCGTTCTCTTTGCGGAAAGCAAACTTATCAACAACTTCACCCGGCAGGAAATCGCTGTTGCCTACTGATTCAATCTCAATTTTTCGCATCATCTGCGAGCCGATTATCTCGATATGCTTATCATTGATATTCACATTCTGAGAGCGATATACATTCTGTATCTCAACGATAAGGTATCTTTGAAGGGCTTCCTCACCTTTGATCCTCAAAATATCATGTGGAACAAGGGGGCCATCAGTCAGCGGATCACCCGCTTCGACCATATCGCCTGTATGTACGTTCAAATGTCTGTCGCGCGGAACGTGGTGTTCCTTTTCCATACCGCTTTCGCTGCGAACGATAACAGTCATTTTGCCTTTACGTTTGTCGCTGCGAAGTTCAATTCGTCCACTGATCTCGGCCATAGCCGCAGGATCCTTGGGTTTTCTCGCCTCGAAAACTTCCGTAACCCGAGGTAAACCGCCTGTAATATCCTGCGTACCGCCGGTTGCACGCGGCTGATGAGCCAGCAATTGTCCAGCCTGAACTTCCTGACCTTCCAAAACTTCAATTCGAGCCCCAGCCGGCAGATAATGAACATCAAGTATTTTGCCGTTGGCATCTTCGATCATAATCTGCGGATGTTTGTCGCCTTTATGCTCAATTACAACAGGCTTGCCGGTTTGACCCTTTCGTTCTTCCTCGACACGAATGGTTTCGCCTTCAAGAATATCCACGAATTGGATAACGCCGCCGACTTCTGCAAGAATCGGCACACGGTGCGGATCCCATTCAAACATGACCTGCCCGATCTTGACATCCTGGCCGTCTTTAACCACAACAGCAGAACCGTAAGGCACTTTGAATTTATCCAGTTCGCGTTCCTTGTTATCCGAAATGGCTATCTCGCCGTTTCGTTTGAGAACAACCATTCTTATTGAGCCGTCCTCTTGTTTGACTGGTACGGCATTGATGTCCCTGTACCGTATAATTCCGTCATACGTAGCCGGTTGCTCTCTTTCAAGTATCGCTCGTGAAGCCACGCCGCCGGTATGGAAAGTACGCAAGGTCAACTGAGTACCAGGTTCGCCGATCGACTGGGCTGCGATAATACCGACCGCAAGTCCTTCCTCGGCCATATCGCCCATACTCAAATCCCATCCGTAACATTTGGCGCAAATACCCAGCGGACTGTCGCATGTCAACGGGCTTCTCACTCGGACAGCATCCAGACCCAATACCTCTATCTTTTTTGCTGCCTCAGAAGTGATAATCTCATTTTCTTTCACAATCATCTCATCAGTGATCGGGTTGCGGATATTGTCTCTCGCAGTTCGTCCTACAATTAACTCGCTTAGAGTACGGTTATCGCCGCCGCCTTCCCCGAACGTACTTTTTGTAATACCCTGTAATGTCCCGCAGTCACACTCGGTGATTATCACGTTCTGGGAGACATCAATAAGTTTTCGTGTAAGATAACCGGAGTTAGCCGTTTTCAAAGCCGTATCGGCAAGACCCTTTCGAGCACCGTGTGTAGAGCTAAAATACTCAAGCACTGTCATGCCTTCGCGGAAGTTTGATTTAATAGGTGTTTCAATGATCTCGCCGCTTGGCTTAGCCATCAGGGCACGCATACCGGCCAGCTGCTGGATCTGATCAACACTGCCTCTCGCTCCCGAATCACTCATCAGATAGATGGGATTAAGGTACGGGGTGCCATCTGGTTTTTTGTCGTCGCGGAACCCCTTCATCATTTCATTTGTCACTGCAACACGCGCATGAGTCCACGCATCGACAATCTGGTTATACCGTTCGCCCTCTGTTAAGACGCCAGAATTGAAATTCTTGAGAATCTTTTTGACCCGCTTTTCGGTCTCTTCGATAATCTGAGGTTTCTTTTCGGGAATCTTGAGGTCAAGAACGCCGAAGCTAAGTCCTGCCAGTGTTGCGTACCTAAATCCGATGTCTTTGATATCATCAAGAAGGTCTATCGTCGCCTTGCTGCCGGCATAGGCGCTGCAGTCGCTGATAACACCACTGAGTTTTTTACCCGACATTGTCAGATTATAGAACGGCATTTCTTCCGACAGAATATCATTAAATATGCACCGTCCGGCCGTAGTCTCGATAATTTTACATACCGATTCACCCTTCTCGGTTATTACGCTTTTGCCTTCGGACGATATCCTGACTTTTATCTTGGCCTGCAGGCTTATCTTTCTCATTTCATAGGCAGTGATCGCTTCAAAAATGTCGCGGAACTGCCAGCCTGTACCCTTTTCATTCTCGTCCTGACTCATGTGCGTCAGATAGTAGTTACCCATCACCATATCCTGCGACGGACCAATCATCGGCGCTCCGTTTGACGGAGAAAAGATATTGTTGGTCGTCATCATAAGGGTATGAGTTTCGGCCTGCGCCTCAACGCTAAGCGGGAGGTGAACTGCCATTTGGTCACCGTCAAAGTCGGCATTGAACCCTTTGCACGCCAATGGATGAAGCATAATAGCGTTACCTTCGACCAGTGTAGGTTCAAATGCCTGAATACCCATTCGGTGCAACGTTGGAGCACGATTCAAAAGTACCGGATGCTGATGAATAACTTCTTCGAGGACATCCCATACGTGCTCATCGCGACGCTCGATCATACGCTTTGCGCTTTTTATAGTATCAGCAAGTCCCTGCTGCTTAAGCTTGCGAATAATAAACGGCTGGTAGAGTTCAAGTGCTATTTTCTTCGGCAACCCGCATTGATATAATTTAAGGCTCGGACCGACCACGATAACGGACCGTGCAGAATAATCAACACGCTTGCCAAGCAGGTTCTCACGGAATCGCCCCTGTTTGCCTTTTATCATATCGGTCAAACTCTTGAGCGGACGGTTGTTGCTGCCAAGCACAGGTCGACGGCAGCGGTTGTTGTCCATTAAAGCGTCAATAGCCTGCTGAAGCATACGTTTTTCATTACGAATAATAACTTCAGGGGCATTTAGATCGATAAGCTTTTTCAATCGATTGTTACGGTTAATTATACGCCTGTAAAGATCATTAAGATCGCTTGTGGCGAAATTTCCGCTTTCCAGCAGAACCAGAGGCCGAAGTTCCGGAGGAATCACCGGGCAAACGTCCAGAACTACCCATTCAGGGCTGTTTCCGCTATTCTTCAGCGCCTCCACGGTTTTGAGCCGCTTGGTCATATCTTTTATTTTTTGCTTACTACTGGTTTTGGTCATATCGGAACGCAGCTCAGCTGCCAATGCGTCCATATCCAGCTTAGCAAGTAAGGCTTTGATCGCTTCGGCTCCCATTAGCGCCTTAAAAGAACTCCCGTACTTGTTTGTCGCTTCACGGAATTCTTCTTCGCTAAATAATTGCCCCTGCGCAAGCGGGCTTTGGCCCGGATCTACCACAATGTAATCCTGAAAATATATCACCTTTTCAAGATCAGACGCCTTCATCCCAAGAAGTGTCCCCAAATGATTCGGGATCGCCTTGAAAAACCATATATGCACTGCCGGCGCAGCCAGATTAATATGTCCCATTCGCTTGCGGCGAACACGGCTGTGAGTCACTTTCACCCCGCATCGATCGCAGATGATACCCTTGAACTTTGTTCCCTTATACTTTCCACATGCGCACTCCCAGTCCCGTTCCGGACCAAAAATACGCTCGCAGAACAAACCGTCCTTCTCCGGACGATACGTGCGGTAATTGATAGTTTCGGGCTTTCGCACCTCGCCGAACGACCAACTTCGAATGTCATTCGGACCAGCCAGCGAGATTTTTACCGAACCGTAATCATTTATTCTGTCATATATATTTCCAAACATATAAGGGCAACTCCTTATCGTTTAATAATCATCGAGATGAGCTTCTTAACTCAAGACTCAAGACTTATAACGCAAAACTACTAAAAACCTACATTTCCCAAACGCTTTTTCTCGAGCTGTATATTCAATCCAAGACCCCTTATTTCGTTACACAACACATCAAACGAAAGCGGCGTCCCGGCTTCAAGCATATTGGTACCCTTCACCATCGATTCGTAAATCTTGGTGCGACCCTCAACATCATCACTCTTGACGGTCAGCATTTCTTGGAGAGCATAAGCTGCGCCATATCCTTCAAGAGCCCATACTTCCATTTCACCGAACCTCTGACCGCCTGTCCTCGCTTTACCGCCTAACGGCTGCTGCGTGATAAGGCTGTACGGCCCGGTCGCCCTCGCATGGATCTTGTCATCTACAAGGTGATGCAGTTTGAGCATATAAATATACCCTATAGTCGCTCGCTGATCAAAAGGTTCACCGGTTCGCCCGTCATATAATTGCGTCTTGAGGTTCTCCGGCACATTCACAAAGAACTCATCCACAGGTGGAGCCTCTTTCTTGTCTTCATATTGCTTCCTGCGATTGATCATCAATTCATTAGCCTCTTTGGTAAGCGAGATAATATCCTCTTCTCGCGCGCCATCGAAAACCGGTGTAATCGCGTTAAAGCCAAGAACTTTGGCAACCCAACCCAGATGTGTCTCAAGTATCTGGCCAACATTCATACGACTCGGCACGCCCAGAGGATTAAGCATAATATCAAGCGGAGTTCCGTCTTCCAAAAACGGCATATCCTCCTCAGGCATTATCTTGGCTATGACACCCTTGTTACCGTGACGTCCTGCCATCTTGTCACCGATAGAAAGTGAACGCTTGGTAGCCACATAAATCTTAACCATCTCCAAAACGCCGCTGGGCAGCTCGTCTCCATGCTTGAGTCTTTCGATACGCAATTTCTTTTCATCTTCAAGTTCACGTATCCTGCCCCACTGCCTGTTGACAATCTTCTGTACCTCATCGCGTATCGACACAGGCTTGATCCATTTGATATCGAAGTTCTCGATCTGTTCGGCAATAACCTCGTCATCCTCGCTTACGCCGACCTTCTGTCGGGTATTCGGGTCAACGATATTCGCATCTGAAAACTTATGGTGAACCTCATCCATCATCTGCCTGAACACGGAACACTGCATAGCAATATTCTGGCTCTCGAATTCTTTGACCTGAACTTTGATCTGCTTTTTCTGTTCCTCCCCGCCTGCCCCGCGACGTGTAAACCGTTCGGTTTTGATCACAACACCTTCATGACCGCTTGGCAGCTCAAGCGAATCATTCTTTACATCCTCGCCCGCGCGGCCAAAAATAGCGTGAAGAAGCTTCTCTTCAGGTGTAAGTTCCGTCTTGCTCTTCGGGACGACTTTACCAACCATAATGTCGCCCGGTATCACACGCGTACCTTCACGGATCACGCCATGCTCATCGAGATTTCTCAATGCTTTTTCGCTGACGTTAGGTATATCGTTGGTAAATTCTTCCTTGCCAAGCCGCGTCTCGCGCACCTCAGCGGTAAATTCGTCTATATGAATACTGGTAAAGCTGTCATTTTTTACCAGCCGTTCACTTACAACGATAGCGTCCTCAAAATTGAACCCGTCAAAACTAACAAACCCGACAAGAATATTTTTGCCAAGCGCCAGGTAACCTTTATCCGTTCCACCGCCGTCAGCTATTACCTGTCCCTTCTTGACCTTATCGCCAAGTGAAACAACCGGAACCTGATTCAGGCATGTCCGTTCGTTTAAGCCGATGAATTTGGACAGCTTATATTCGTCACTGTGGTCAATCACGATATGTGTCGCATCAACCGCAGTAACGGCGCCGGCATTCTTGGCATGCACTACCATGCTTGAATAATCCCCAATCACCTGCTCCATACCGGTGCCAACAAGCGGCATATCTACTGTCAGCAGAGGTACCGCCTGACGCTGCATGTTCGAGCCCATCAAGGCTCGGTTTGCATCATCATGCTCAAGGAATGGGATAAGTGAAGCCGAAAGTCCGACCATCTGCTTTGGAGAAATATCGACATAATCGACATCTTCCCGGTTAACACTAGCCAGGTCACCTCTCTGTCTTGCCAGAACCATACCCTTATGAATTTCACCTGTCTGATGATTGACCGTACTTGGCGGCGCCAAGATCGCACGCATTTCCTGGTCGGCTCGCAAATATTCGACTTCTCCGGTAATTTTTCCGTTTTTGACCTTGCGATACGGGGTCAAAAGGAAACCGTATTCATCAATCATTGAAAAGACTGACAATGAAGATATCAAACCGATATTCGTTCCTTCCGGCGTCTCGATAGGACAAATCCTGCCGTAGTGACTTATATGCACGTCACGAACCTCAAATCCGGCTCGCCGTCTGTTAAGACCGCCAGGGCCAAGCGCCGACAAACGACGTTCATGAGTCAGTTGACTAAGCGAGTTAGTCTGATCGACTATCTGACTCAATTCGCCTCTGCCGAAGAAATAATTTATGCTGCTCGAAACGCTCTTGGAATTGACCAGATCGGCAATTTTGATCGTGTCGCCAGCTTCTCTTCGGGAACTCATCCTTTCCTGAACCGTCTTGCGAAGCTTCAACAAACCTTTGCGAACCTCATCAGCCGCAAGTTCATCGATTGTACGAAGACGTCTATTGCCCAGATGGTCGATATCATCGACTTCGCCTTCATTGTTGCGAAGGCCCATAACATACCGCATAGTATTGAGGAAATCCTCCGGACGCAGCGTCATCTCGCTCAAATCAACATTCTGATTGAATTTGCGGTTCAGCCTGAAACGCCCGACATTGCCCAGACGGTATCTGTTCTTATCGAAGAATTTTTCCTCGAAGAAAGTTTTGGCCTTTTCCGGATTCGGCGGGTTGCCGGGACGAAGACGTCTGTAGAACTTCAGCAGAGCCTGCTCTTGACTTTGGCAATCGTCCTCGGCCAGCGTATTCAATATGATCGCGTCTTTGACCTTTTCGATCACTTCAACTTCATTGATGCCGCTCTTTTGTATTTCACTAATCCTGTCACCGATTAATGCGCCAGCTTTTACAATTATCTCGCCGCTTTCGGTATCCACTATCGGCCCTACTGCCCACATCTTCGGAGTCAGCTTATTAACAGGCACGGTCTTCGTAGGATAAAACGAACGAAGAATAGCCTCTGCCGTTCCGCGTTCCGAATCAATGGCACGCAAAAACACTGTCGCGGGTATCTTGCTGGACTGGTCGATCTTGACAACCAACACATCTTTTTTGGTAACGCCTATTTCTATCCAGCTTCCACGTTCGGGAATTATGCGCCCACCGTGCAGTATCCGGTCGCCTTCCTTGCTGTCGATCACAAAATCCACACCAGGACTTCTATGAAGCTGACTGACTATCACACGCTCGGCGCCATTGATAATAAATTCACCGCCGCCGATCATAATAGGCATCTCACCAAGGTAAATGCCCTGTTCCGCAACGTCTTCACGGCCCTTGGTAACCAGCCTGCAGGTAATCTTAAGAGGATAACCGTAGGTTAACCGAAGCTGCCTGCATTCCCTGGTAGAATAGCGCGGCTTTTCCAATTCGTAGTACAAATATTCCAGCCGCATCGTGCCGTCATAGCTCTCGATCGGAAACGCCTCTTGAAATAATTCTTCAAGCCCCACCATTTTGCGCTTCGCAGGCACAACGTCAGGCTGAAGAAATTTGTCATAACTTGCCTGCTGGATCGCAACGAGATCGGGGATCTCGACAGCGTCTTTAATTTTTCCAAAATTTCGAAATGTTTTCGAAATCATCTAATTACTCCCAGGTTAAAGCCAATAAAAATACAGCCAGTTACCCGATTCATAAATTACGCAACGTCAACTGTAGCGCCGGCATCTTCAAGCTGCTTCTTGATAGTCTCTGCTTCTTCCTTGCTTACGCCTTCCTTTACAGGCTTGGGCGCGCCTTCTACGAGATCCTTCGCTTCTTTCAGGCCAAGACCTGTGATAGCGCGTACTTCTTTGATGACCTGGATTTTTTTGTCGCCAAAACCCTTCAGGATAACATCAAAGCTCGTCTTTTCTTCCGCTGCCTCGGCTGCTCCGCCTGCTGCGCCTACCGGACCAGCCATAACTACAGCTCCACCCGCTGAAGGTTCAATTCCGTACTCTTCCTTGAGATAATCGCCAAGCTCTTTGGCCTGCATTAGTGTCAAACCAACGATCTTGTCGCCTAATTCTTTAATATCCTTGTTCCATTCTTTTACTGCTTCTTCTGCCATTTTAATACTCCTATTGTCATATGCCTCACAGTAGCCGAAACTACGCCGTTCCGTTTAACCCATATGGGGCAGCCGAGAGACTGTCACAAATCTTTTTGATGCCTGCTTTTCTCAGGCGGCTTCTTTTTCCTTATTTTCGATAACTGTCTTTATGCAACCCGCGATCATGCCGGCAGGACCGCCAATAGCCCCAGCCACACGTGCAGCCGGACTCTTGAACAGTATTACTATCTGACTCTGCAGTTCAGCGCGAGTCGGCAATTTACTGATGCCTTCAGCACCATTGGCGTCAAGAATTTCATTTTCAAGAATAGCCCCTTTTACTATAAAGGCTTTGATCTTCTTGGCCCAGTCAACGACCTCTTTGGCAACATCCACAATACTGTCCCCGCCATAAACGACCGCACAGGGGCCGCTGAAGAATTCACCGGTATTAATACCTCGACCGTTCAAAGCCTTGCTGAACAGCGAGTTCTTGACCACCATCAAACCTATGCCTTTTTTCTTTAACTCGCCGCGCATCACGTTATTATCAACGCCGCTAACTCCCATCGTGCTAACGACCATAAAATCGCTGATATTTTTATCTGCGATTCTTTTTTCCAACTGACTTACAAGTAATTCTTTTACATATTTACTCATTTTTTCACCTTAGAATTCAAATTCCTTCGGTTCCAAATTAAACCGCAACCTCAATACCGGGACTCATCGTCGCCGATAGGCACATCTTCTTTATATAAGTACCTTTTGATGACGAAGGTTTCATCTTTTTTATCTGATTGACAAAAGCGTCAATATTTTCCACAAGTTTTTGCCTATCGAAACTCTGCTTGCCGACAATAACATGAACATTGCCGCCTGCGTCATTTTTGAATTCGACCTTACCGGCGGCAAACTCTGCTACAGCCGTAATCACATCATTAGTTACAGTCCCATTTTTCGGCGAAGGCATCTTTCCCTGCGGCCCAAGTACGCGACCAAGTTTTCCAACCTTGCCCATCACTCTTGTTGACGCTATGGCAACATCAAAATCCATCCATCCGTCCGTAATTTTCTTGACCAGATCATCATTGCCTGCCTCTATGGCGCCAGCTTTTTTGGCCGCTTCCACATCGCCATCTTCACAGAACGCCACAACTTTTTTCTGCTTGCCAATACCGTGAGGCAGCGATATCGCTCCCCTCACAATCTGATCAGCCTGTTTGGGATCTATGCCAAGGTTTAACACACACTCAACACTCTGATCAAACTTCGCCGTAAATCCCTTGACCTTAACTACAGCATCGCTCAGACTCATCGCTTCTTCGGTAACAGTCTTGAGCTGATTTCTGTACCGCTTGCTTTTTTTGGCCATCCACTTTATCCTTTCGCGAAAAAAACACCTTTATCTTCGCTCCCACTGTTCGGTTGCAACCCGCCGTGGTCAGCACTATTTTCTATTAACAATTGACAACCGAAAATTGTCAATCAACTATGTCTATACCCATACTCCGAGCCGTACCCATAATGATAAGGTCAGCCTGTTCAAGATCGTATGCATTCAAATCATTCCTTTTAGTCTCGGAAATCTGCCGCACCTGTGCCTTGGTTACCTTTCCGACCTTTTCCTTATTGGGAACGCCGCTGCCCTTAGCCACTTCCGCAGCCTTTTTGAGTAATACCGCCGCAGGAGGACTTTTCACCTCAAATGTAAAGCTTTTATCTTTATAGACCGTTATAACAACAGGAACAACCATTCCATTCATTTCGCGAGTCTTGTCATTGAACTGCGAAACAAACTGGCCTATATTTACACCATGCTGTCCCAATGCAGGACCGATTGGCGGTGCCGGTGTCGCCTTGCCGCCAGGTGCCTGTAATTTTATCTTTTTTACTACTTCCTTAGCCATTATCTTACCTATTTCCGAAAACTAATCAAAACCGGTTTATCTTTCAGATTACTTGCACAATTAATTACTATATGAAGAGCCATCCGCCTGAGACGGATTCTTCATTTTTTACATTTTCATTTTTGCCTTTTTATATTTTCTCTATCTGCCAGTATTCGATATCAAGCGGGGTACTCCTGCCGAATATCGAAACAATAACCTTCACTATGCCGCGTTCCTCATCAATCGAATCCACAACGCCTTCAAAGTTCTCAAAAGCGCCTTCCCGTATCTTGATCTGATCGCCCTTTTTGAACTCCACTTTGATACTCGGAGTTTCGTCAGGCTTTTCAGCGTCTTGCAGCATTTTAGCCACATCGGTATCACGCATCGGTGTCGGAACACCTTCGGTACTTATAAAATCACCAACGCCGCTGGTCTCTTTTATGAGAAACCACGCCTTTTCGGGTGTCTTGCCATCATCAGTGGTCTTCATCTCCATAAAAACATATCCGGGATACAGCTTACGCTTGTACACTGTCTGCTTATTGCCTCGGATGCGTTTTACCTGCTCAACTGGCACTTCGATGCGACCGATAACATTATCAAGCCCCTCGCGATTGACTTTCTCTTCGAGCAGAGCTTTAACCCGCATCTCTTGATTCGACTGAACTCTCAACACATACCACTGCATAATAGCTTCCGTTATACCTATCCTATCAGCCAACTGAAAATTATCCTCAATACCACATCCGTTGCACCAAGCAGTATCGCCATCAAAACCACAACAATAATCACCACTGATGTCGAAACGGCGATTTCCTTACGGCTCGACCAGCTCACCTTTTTCATTTCACCTTCACCGGCTATCATAAAATCGGCGATTGAATTTTTGTTTACCAACCAGTATATCCCTATCGCCAGTACAACAAACAAAGCCGCCGGCACCATCGTGGATATCCATAGCTGCGTCCTGGCTGTAACCTCCCAACTCGCTGCGGAAAGTGTGGTATAAAGCCTCAAACACCCCAAACCTATAATGATGGCCAAACCTGCGGATGTTCCCAGCCGAGTATATTTGCCTTGCCCACGTTTATAAATTTCGAATTTCATTACTTTTGCCTTTAACTTTCTCACCAGGACAGGGAGGCCTCGAACCCCCAACCTTCGGTTTTGGAGACCGATGCTCTGCCAATTGAGCTACTGTCCTAACATATCAAAATCTATTTCCGTCGTATTTTATGCACGGTATGTTTGCGCTCAGCCTTGCAGAACTTCTTCAATTCAAACTTGGGTGTACCTTCCGCCACGCTCACATTAGTACGGTAATTGCGGGAGGCGCAATCCTTACATTCCAGCCAAACATATTCTCTTTTGCTTTTCTTCTTAGCCATCTACTTCTCCCGGCGGATATAACCGCCGAAAAACTTCACCACAGATGCCCGATCAGCCCCAAAAGGCCCATCGGGCATTCTGCGTTTATCGTTTTATCTGGATTAAATCGATTTACTCGATAATTTTCGTTACAACACCGGCACCGACTGTTCTGCCGCCTTCACGGATAGCAAAACGCAATCCTTCTTCCATCGCGATGGGAGACATGATTTCTACTTCCATCGTGATGTTGTCACCGGGCATACACATCTCGGCGGGTTTGCCGTCACGGCTCTTAAGTACATGTACAGTTCCGGTTACGTCGGTTGTCCTGAAATAGAACTGCGGTTTATAGTTCGGAAAGAATGGAGTGTGACGTCCGCCTTCCTCTTTGCTCAGTACGTAAACTTCGGCATCAAACTTGGTGTGAGGGGTAATGCTGCCCGGTTTGGCGATAACCTGACCGCGTTCCAGATCTTTCTTTTCGATACCACGAAGCAAAAGACCGACATTGTCACCGGCTTGCCCATCATTCAGCGTTTTGTTAAACATTTCAACGCCCGTGCAAACTGTCTTGCGGGTTGGCATCAGACCGACGATCTCGACTTCTTCACCAACCTTAACTTTTCCACGCTCAATACGGCCGGTACCAACTGTACCACGCCCCTTAATGCTGAACACGTCTTCGACCGGCATAAGGAATGGTAGATCAACAGCACGCTCCGGAACGGGAATAAAATCATCAACAGCCTGCATCAATTCATCGATGCATTTGCAAGCCACATCATCCGCACCTTCAGCTTCCATAGCGAGCAAAGCGCTTCCCCTGATAATCGGGGTATCATCGCCTGGAAACTCATACTTACTCAAAAGCTCTCTGATCTCAAGTTCTACCAAATCCAGAAGTTCGGGATCGTCAACCTGGTCAACCTTGTTCATGAACACCAACACCTTAGGCACGTTCACCTGACGGGCAAGCAGAATGTGCTCGCGGGCCTGAGGCATCGGGCCATCGCTTGCCGCCACAACCAGGATAGCTCCGTCC
>JAQURJ010000062.1 GCA_028715705.1 Phycisphaerae bacterium
AAGGGTGTCAGGGGTTGTCAATGACGCGAAATACGCCCTGGTGCCATTTCTCAAGGCTTCGGCGAATACCGCCAGAAGCGGCAACAGCAGAAACAGGCAGAGAAAAGCGATCGCAATCGTTATAAGTGTCCATTTCGCCAATCTTGACTCACGGAACACGGTTTCAGGTTTTGTCGTTTTAGAGTTCATCTTTTTTTCTCTTTAAAATCGATTTCGGACAACCCATCGTTGGAGCAGATTGATAATCAGGAGCATGACAAAGGATATAACCAGCATCACTGCAGCGATCGCGGTTGCACCGGCATAATCATATTGCTCGAGTTTTGTGATGATTAACAGCGGGGTTATCTCCGTCCGCATTGGCATATTGCCTGAAATGAATACGACTGACCCGTATTCGCCGACTGCCCGTGCAAACGCCAATGCTGAACCGGTCAATACGGATGGGAGTATTTCCGGGAATATAATTTTAAAAAATGTCTGAAAACGGGTTGCACCAAGACTGGCAGCTGCGTCCTCGCTCTCTCTGTTTAAATCGGCCAAAACCGGCTGAACGGTTCTGACAACAAATGGAAGTCCCGTAAAGGTTAGTGCAATCACCACACCCGCCGGAGTAAACGCTGTCTTTATGCCCAACGGTTCAAGAAGGCCGCCTATCCAGCCGGTCGGTGCATAAATCGCGGTCAGCGCGATTCCGGCAACGGCGGTAGGAAGCGCAAACGGCAGGTCAATGATTGAATCAAAAAACCTCTTCCCTTTGAACTGATAACGAACCAGCACCCAGGCGACCAGCAGCCCGAAAACTGCATTAATAGATGCCGCGAGAAAAGACGCGCCGAAGCTGAGACGATAGGAGGCCATGACCCTCGGCGACGTGACGGTTGTCCAGAAATCGTTCCATGAGAGCCGACTGGCGGAAACAAACACAGACGCCAGAGGGATCAGAACGATCAGGCTCAAATAGAATAGCGTAAAGCCGAACGATAATCCGAAACCAGGCAGAACACTCTGTTGTTTAAATTTAAATGCCATCGCTTTTCCATATTTTAGTGAAGACCGCGGTCGATGTCTCTGTTATACATCGGCCGCGGCGATTGTCGTAACTAATTGCCCGGTTGATAAATTTTATCGAAAGTGCCTCCATCGTCAAAATGCGTTTTCTGTGCTTTCTGCCAGCCGCCGAAAACGTCATCGACCGTAATCCGGATCACATTGGGAAAACGCTTAAGGTCTGCAGGATCAGCGAACGTTTCAAAGACCGGACGATAGTAATGTTTGGCGGCAAGTTTCTGACCGACCGGAGAATAGAGGTATTCGAGGTATGCTTTCGCTACCTCCTGTGTGCCATGCCTGGCCGCGACTTTATCGACCACGGTCACGGGAGGCTCGGCTAAAATACTGACCGACGGAACCACGATATCAAATTTATCTTTTCCAAGCTCGTTCACCGCCAGAAATGCCTCATTCTCCCACGCCAGCAGCACATCTCCGATCCCGCGCTGCACAAAGGTTGTCGTCGAACCGCGAGCGCCGGAATCGAGCACCGGTACATTCTTATAGAGATCGGTCACAAACTGCCGCGCCTTCTGTTCGGCCTGCTTAACCTCGTCGGCGTACTGCGGGTCCTTGACCTTGTCCAGGTCACCTAGTTCTTTCTTTAGCACATAAGCCCATCCTGCCAGAAAGTTCCATCGTGCCCCGCCGGATGTTTTAGGATTGGGGGTAATGACCGACACATCCGGTTTGATCATATCGTCCCAGTCTCTGATGTTTTTGGGATTGCCCTTACGAACCAAAAACACAATTGTTGAGGAGTAGGGCGAACTGTTGTTCGGTAGGCGGGATTGCCAGTCTTTGGGGAACAGCTCGGTTTTTTCGCTGATGGCATCGATATCATAGGCCAGCGCCAGCGTTACCACATCAGCTTCAAGGCCGTCGATTACTGCACGAGCCTGCTTGCCGGCTCCCCCATGAGATTGCTTGATGGTAACCATGTCGCCCGTTTTTTCTTTCCAGTACTGTGCAAATTTAAGATTAAACTCCTGATACAGCTCCCGTGTCGGATCGTAAGAAACATTCAGAATCGTTACGTCTTTGGCGAATGCGATATTAAATGCCCCCAGCACAATAAGTAGCGAGATAACGATTAACGAGATTTTTTTTCTTTGTATCTTCATTTTCCATATCCTTTCACTTTGATTCTTTCATGTACGTTAGAAGACTTAGAACTTCAGTACCAAGTCGGCAAGCAAGACATTATGGTCGGCTGTAACATCATTTCTTGTTCTTTCCGCGATCATATAAGATGTCGTAAAGTTGACGTTTTTGGAGAGCTGATATCCCAGACTGAATTTGTGTCCCCTGACGTCTGTGCCGCCGCCGCCGAATGTCGCTTCTGCCAACACTCCGACAATCGAATCCGCTTCAACATCTCGATAGTTATAACCAAAAAGCCAATCGCCTGCTTTCTTGTTATTGCCGACGGTCGCACCTGCCAGATAGGCGGTACCTTTATCGGTTGTGCTGGCAATGTTCTTTGCGTAGTCTCCAAAGAGTTTGACCGGAATATCATTATATTTAAATCCATATTCCGCAAACCCCTGTACCACATCGAAGTCAGAAGCAAAATTACCACCGGAGGTTGTGTTGCCAAAGAAATTGGCCGTCGATGGATAACTTAACGTGGTTCCCTTGAGATTGCCGTAATCATAGTATCCACCGCCCAGCGTAACATAGTTGCCCTGTTCCTTGTCGAAAACATGCTTGATGCCTCCCTGGAATCCCCAGAGACTTGTTTCCGCTTCGGTACTCCTTTCCTCTACATAGAACGCGCCTGCGGCACCGAAAAAGTCCGTTTTATCATTGATTGTTTTCGAATACGTCACCGCAATCCCTTCCGGGTTCACATCGGTATCAAACATCAAATCGCTGTTTCCAACCGTATAATAGGGATTCTTTATCTTGCCGCCGAATACATTCAATCCTGGAATGGATTTAGGGTGATAGTCAAAATAGGCAAGATCAAGCCATAGTTCCTTGCTTGAAAAACTGTTCCCCAAATCCTGGTTCGTCGATGTCGGCGATTCATTATTGCCGCTTGCCATCCGGAATCCGTAATCAAATTCATCGCTTGCCTTCCCATAGACTCCGACGCGGGCTCTTATTCTGCTGCGGTTGCGGTCGGATGATTTGGACTCGTCATCCGTTCCTTCAAAGCGGTATCGAAAATCGCCTTTAATCTGCATATTCTTGACCCACTCCGGCGATGCAAAATCCGCCTTTTTCGCCTCCAGCCTCGCATCGATTAACTGCGTGATTTGCTCCGGCGAAGCGTCCGTACTCGTTGCCTGCTGCGTTTGAGCCTTTTTAAGTTCCGCAAGCTCAGATTGCGACTTGGCAAGCGCTTCTTTCACGGTCGCAGCCGCCTCACGCTCAATTTCCAGTTGCCGTTCGATAATCTTTTGCCGTTGCTCAAGTTCATTAAGCTTTTCAGTCGAGACAGCATCGGCTGGTGTAACAGCAGCTTGTTTTTTTTCCTCAAGCTTTTGTTCCAGACTATTAAGCTTTTCTTCCAGCGCCTTGATTTTTACCTCAGCGACTGTATCATTTGCATCTTGTGCAAATGACGAATGAGCTATGTTTAATGCGGCGATTACCATAATCGTTATCAATAAATTGTACTTCTTCATTTTCAAGGTCCTTTCGTTCCAAACATCAGGACCTTCCGGTCGTCCGGTCAGATCAATTTTTTTCCTTTTTTGATGAAACCATCCGTTTGCGTGGGTAGGTGTTGGGATTTAATTAACAGCACATCATTTTTCAACCTCCATTTCACTCTTAACCTTATTTTGCCTACCATCAAAACGAACTTTTTCGGTGCGTTCTATCTGCACTACTTTGGAATCATGCACTATTATCTGGACAACTCCGAAATCAAGAGCGCCCACGCTTCGCTGGACCACAGACAGCCAATCACCGATATATTTTTCATTCTCAACAGTTTTCATATAAATACTATGGGTTTACTATGCTTTTAGCCCAAAAAAATTTCCTTATCCTATATCATATAGTTCAGTGTTGCTTTGCCGCGTTGTCTCAATTCAGTCTCAACCATATCGGCCAAGGTAGTCTGAAAGAATACACCCGACACAGCCGCATTAACTTCGTTCCAAAGCTTGCCAAATGCCGCATCTCCGAAATGGGACGCTCTTGTCTGCCGGTTGATTTCCGCCGGAGCTAACGATATAGGTCCCTGCACAGCCTCGATCACTTCGCCGATGGTTATCTGGCTGGGCTCTTTTGCCAACTGATATCCGCCCTCACTGCCTCGTCTGGCAACGACAAAACCAGCCGTTTTCAGCTCGTTGAGTATTATCCCTATAAATCGCATTGATATGCCCTGCGATTTGGCGACACTATGTGCGCTCAGCGGCTCCTGCCGGTTTCGGTGAGCGATCTCGAATACCGCACGCAAAGCATATTGACCTTTTTTTGTTATTTTCATATATCACTAAAACAATCAGAATACTTATATATAATATAGCGATAGTTTTCCCACCCGTCAATACTCTTTTTTGAAAAAAATAAAAATTTTCCCATAAAAACAAAAAAGGCGGCTTAAGGCCGCCTTTTTATGCTGAAAATGAGGTTTTTACCATTTTCCCGTTTTTTGCGGCTTAGCCTGCGGAAGGTCGCGTAAACAAGATGTAAACTTCTCAAGCTCTTCCTGAGGCAGTTCGTAATCGCTCAACTGCCCTTCGATGAACTTGTTATAGCCGACCAGGTCCATTAACCCGTGTCCGCTGTAATTGAACAGGATTGTTTTTTCCTTGCCCTCTTCACGAGCCTTTACCGCTTCGTCAATAGCGGCAGCGACGGCGTGGCTCGTTTCTGGTGCGCAAATAAACCCTTCTGTATGCGCCCAAAGCAGTGCTGATTCATAACACTTGGTCTGATTAAGACTTTTCGCCTCAATCAATCCTTCAACAACGCCCTGACAAACCAAAGGCGCCATCCCATGATAACGCAAACCGCCAGCGTGAATCGGCTGGGGAACAAAGGCGTGTCCAAGCGTGTACATCGCCAAAAGGGGGGTCGTGCACGCCGTATCACCGAAATCATAAGCGAACGGAGCCCGCGTCAATGTCGGGCATGCGGTTGGTTCGACGGCAACTATCTTGATGTTTGCGCCATTTATCTTGTCTGCTACGAATGGGAACGATAGTCCCGCGAAATTCGATCCGCCGCCTGCGCAGCCGATAACAACATCCGGCTTTTTTATGCCGACCATAGCAAGCTGCTTTTTCGCTTCCAGTCCGATGATAGTCTGATGGAGCATTACATGGTTTAACACGCTGCCCAGCGAATAGCGTGTTTTGCCGCTCTTGTCAGATACAGCCGCTTCGACCGCTTCGCTTATCGCCATGCCGAGGCTGCCCGGCGTGTCAGGAGATTCGGCGAGGATTTTGCGTCCGGCATTGGTTTCATTGCTTGGGCTGGCCACGCAGTTTGCCCCCCAGACCTGCATCATGAACTTGCGGAACGGCTTCTGGTCGAAGCTGATGCGAACCATAAATACCTTGCATTCCAGCCCCAACAGCTTGCATGCGAACGCAAGTGCGCTGCCCCATTGACCGGCGCCGGTCTCGGTTGTCAGCCGTTTGATACCAAACTGTTTGTTATACCAAGCCTGCGGAACAGCGGTATTGGGCTTATGGCTGCCGGGCGGGCTGGTGCTTTCATCCTTATAATATATCTTGGCCGGGGTCTTGAGGTACTTTTCAAGGTTGACTGCCCGCCGCAAAGGCGCGGGCCGCCATCGGTATAAAATATCGAGTATCTCTTCGGGTATGTCGATCCACCGCTGTGTGCTGACTTCCTGCTCGATGAGGTTCATCGGGAAAACCGGCGCCAGCATCTCAGGACCTATCGGTTTGCCGTCAGGCCCAAGCGGTGGCAGCATCGGACTGGGCAGGTCTGCGGCCAGATTATACCATTGTTTTGGGATATCGCTTTCTTTGAGGAAAATCTTCTGTTCCATTATTTACTCTCCAGTTAAATGGTTATAAAACAAAACCTCGGAAACACTTTTATCCGCTAATCCGCTCCAAGTCAAGCCGTGTTTTTGGTCAAACAACAATTTCGCCCTTCTTTGATTTAGGCGACAGGGACTAAGTCCGCCTTCGCTTCGCTCGCTATGATTCTCGCATTTTCTGCCGTGCCAAAATAGTAGCGTATTCTCATAAAAGTCTGCCTCTCATTATTTCCGCCAGGCCTCCTTTTGCTGTTTCACGGTATTTTTCCTGCAAGTCTTTTCCTGTTTCTTTCATAACATCAATTATATCGTCAAGGCTAACAAGGTGTTCACCTTCAGTTGCCAAAGCGTAAGCAGCACAGTCCATTGCTCGCATTGCTGCAAAAGCATTACGTTCAATACATGGGATTTGAACAAGACCACTAATTGGATCACAAGTCAATCCTAAAAAATGTTCAAGCCCCATTTCGGCTGCATATTCTATTTGAGAATTGTTTCCGTTCAGCAAAAAAACCGCAGCTCCAGCAGCCATAGCACATGCAGTACCGATTTCTCCCTGGCACCCCACTTCCGCACCACTTATCGAGGCTCTTTCCGCTACTGTAGCGCCAATTAAACCCGCAATTGCCAAAGCTTTGGTCAATTTGTCTATGTCAGTGTCATAATGCCGCCAGAAAAAATATAAAATTGCGGGGACAACACCTGCGGAACCACAGGTTGGGGCGGTAACAATAGTTCCTCCAGATGCATTTTCCTCGGCAACGGCTAAAGCATAGGAACTTAACAGATTACGATCTCTCAAAGAGCCAACCTTGCGATTAGCATACCCCAACATTTTTTTGGCACGCCTTTTTAATTTAACTTCTCCCGGCAATATCCCAGACTGTTTAACTCCTTTCTGAACAGAATTTTTCATAACTTGCCATACCTGCCCCAGATATTGCCAAATTTCAGAATTTTCATATTCATTTAAGTATTGCCACAATTGCGTTTTTTTTCTTTGAGATATATATAGGAGTTCTCTGAAAGTGTTATGTGGGTATGAAGCAATATTCATGTCTTGTATATGACCGTTATCGTCTTGTAATTCGCCGCCGCCAACGCTATAAAACCTGCTTCTGTCTATGATTTGGCCTTCACAATTATATGCAATAAAATCCAAACTATTTGGATGTTCAGGATTAATCTTTTGCGGACACCATTCAAAATCAACCTGTACCGGCTTAAAAGTTTGACTTATAGCTTTATCAGTTAAATGGCCTTTGCCAGTAGCTGCAAGACTGCCATATAGAATTGCTTTTATTTTAACTGGCTCAGCCTTGAGCCCCTGTAAGAATATTCTTGCTGCTCTGGCAGGTGCCATACTATGAGAGCTTGAGGGCCCTTTACCAATTTTGTATATAGACCTAACCGAAAGCATTTATAATCATACCTTTATTTGAAAAAAACTTTTATCTGTTCGCCAGTGGAAAAAAGCATCCAGGCTGTGGCGAGATCAGTCAAGTCGTCAAGTTGAAAACAAGCAACCGGCTGTTCCAACCAATAACCGGTAACTTATTTATCAAACGGCATTTTTATTCCACCCTGCGGGGTTGTCTCGACCGGCGATTGCCGTCCCTGCGGCGGTTCGTCCTTTATCTCCATCTGACGTGCGACCATTCCGTCCTCAATATCGCCAATGTTTCCAGATGTCAGCCGCCCATAAGAAATTTTCGGCCCGGCTTTTACGATTTTCACCGTCCCAGCCGCCTCTTCGATATGACCAAGCGATTCATTGGTATCGCTATCAATTATATCTTCGCTTTGACGAAGGACTTCAAATACTGCACCTTCGACTATCCGCCTGCCGCCCTGATTGATTATCACCAAACCGTTATCAGTTATTTTAGCCACCCGAACAGGATAGAGCGTATCTATCACATACCCTACAGCCTTATCAGCCGCCATCGCAGTCAGATTATCCATCATCTCACGATAGTCGGTATTTTCGTCCCCCCATTTTTTGACCAGCCTGCGGACACCATCATTTTCCAGCGATATGTTCACCGTATCGGAAAGTTTCACTTCCCTTGTGGCAGCCGCGATAACACGATAATCGAAAACATAATCCGCTTCATATTCCTGCAATTCGTGTCCGATAGCCGCCGACTGGCTGCGTTTAATCCGGACCTCTGCCCGGCTTATTGTCCCCACCAAAAGCAAAGCCGCCCCCAGCGACTCGCCGATCTTGGCCTGCTCTTCAAGCGATGCGTCCGCGGCCAGCAGGTTTTGCTCTTTCAGGTATTCTGCCGTGTACTCTCTATCCAGCATCGAAAACTTATTCGATTCCGAAAGCACAACACTTAGCCGCTGCGCCAATTTATCAGCCACGTCTTTACCTATAACAGTCAATGTCCCGAAATTATACAACTGCTGCGAAACCTTCAGCGGCATTACCGCAAGACTGACCCGTTCGCTTTTCTGTGCTGCGTAATCATAAATCCACACTCGCAGATTAACCGCATAGTCGCCATTTTCAAGCTGCTGTTCATCGGCAACTTCATATCTGGCCACAAGACCTTCAAACTCTGTCCGTGCAAGCGTACCTGTGGCCTCCACCGAAACAGAATCGAATGTCACTTCATGTCCCCGCCGTCTGTGGTCTATCCCTGCAGCCGAAGATTCAAAATCAAAACCATATTCACCGCTGGCAATTCTTACACCGCTTGCTTGTCCAACAGCCTGATACAGCCCACTGCGTATCGCTTCATCACGGCTCTGCCCGACACCTTTTGTCCCCACCTCGACGGTTTCAACCGCCGCCAAAACCACAGAACTCAACAAAACCACTCCTAATACCACCGCAATCGCTTTCATAATAAACCCCTTCCATAAATTTGGTAAATGATCAAAAATATGCAATGCCTTAGCCAAATGCCCGATACGACTTGTCATGCCGAGCCTGTCGAGGCATCCACAGAAAATGCCATCCGTCACAGGCGGATTCAACATTTTTGCTTTTTTATTTTTACATTTCAAACCGGCAGCCGGTCGGTTTGAGTTACCACGAAACGCTCTTATTACTGCCGCGTTTGCCAACGAGCGTTTCCTTCTGCCAGAACCGCAAACCGCTCGTCAGGTCCGTAAGCTGCAACTGAAAATAATACTCCACCTGCTGCGTTTTTTTATCGTACTTGATATTCCGCTGTAAAATTTTACCAGCTATGCTAAGCTCCGGCGCAACCAGCGTCTTCTTGCCGGCAAGCGTCTCCTGCTTGAATTCTTCGCCCTGAGCCGAATCACGGACATCGCGCATTTCATAGATCATTTCATCGCTCGCGCCTTTTCCGCCCACAGCCGATGTCATAACAACCTGCCCGCTGTTCATCAATTCTTCTTCTATCTTGGCCATCAACTGATCGGTATCTATCCTCTGCATCGTATCGTTGACAATGCGCCCCGTTGTCACTACATATCTTCCACCGCCCGGCTTCTGCAATGTGTCCGAAGCGATAAGCGACTGAATCATACTGCTTGCCGCCTGATCAAAGTCACGGTAATCAAGCCCCATCACCGCCTTGCCTGCATCATTTGTTATATCGATGTTCGTCGTCTTCGGTGCGCATCCAACAAAAACCATCGCCACAACTGCTAAAATCAATAATCCTTTAATGTTCATAATTTTTACTCCATATTTTTCCATTTTTATTTTTGCACTTTGATTTTAAAATTATTCCCACTTCCTCGTATCCATCTTAAATGTCACCGCATCAACGCTTGGCGCCGTCGCCTTTATACTGAACGGCGATTTACCCATAGCCGATGCCTGCATCCACACATTAGTTTTGCTTGATATTAAAAATCCGTCCGCATCAAACCACTCCACCTTGTAACGGAATTTTTTGGTGTCATAAGCTTTGTTATGACCGTTGACGTTCAGTTCCATAAATCCCGTCTCGTTTGTTCGCGTTAGAGCCTCATCGACAACTATCCCCTCGCCGATAAGCGCGCTGAACGCACGCACCACTGGCCGCGTGACAATATTACTCCCCAGTGTGTCACTGCCCACGCCGGAACGCACATGTATCCGCGGGTCGGACTGCTTGCATCCAAACACCACACACACCGCCGCGATAATTACCACCTCAACAATTTTCCTCATAATAATTCCCTTCTAATATCTTATTTCTAACACACTTATTTATATCCGATTATTTCAAATCTCGGCACACTCTGCCTCGTCACATATTTTACATATATTACCACATTTTTCCATTTGGCAACACAAACTTCAACCCCCGCACCTCCCGCTGGCGGCGATATTCGTACAACCCCATCCTCCGGCATCGGCAGCCGGGCGATCTGAATATCTTTCGGCAGCGCGGTCCATATCCGAACATCCGCTGCAGTGGTAGCGAAGCTGTAAAGTGCCATAAGCGACGAAGCCAGCGATGAACCCGAATTATTCTGATTTTCCATCGCGTACTGTGCTATTGCCTTGGTCGTAGCTGATATTATCGCCCGCGTCAATATCGACTTAAAGTCTTTATTGAACTCGGTTTGCACCACTCTGTCCATATTGCATACCACGCTCGTACAATAGCTCCGCCCATCCGCCTCCGCCGTCAGGTACGGCCACGCCCCATCACGGAACGCAAGATACGGCAGTGCTATTCCTATATACTTGATATTATTGGTAGCCACAAATAGCGGTATATCTATTCGCCATTCTTCCTTCACCGGCCCAAGGCCATTCTCAAATATCACCCAAACCGTCCCGCCGCGGTCGCCCTTGCCGCCAAGCCTATTCTCTACAGCCAGCAGGTCTTCGGCAATATACTGATTTTCCCCCACCATCCCATAAGATTCCTTAAATAGGTCAACCGCCTTGCCCCAGTCGCCCTCACATGCGAAAAACACCCCCGCCATATACGTCGCGAACGGATTCACAAAATCCGGATACGCCTCGAAAGCCGAAAGATTGCTGTACTTTTCCTCGATTTTCGCGGCGATATCGGGGTTATCCACGTTCTGCTGGTAAAACACGCTCTTTGCCTTTTTCTTATCAAGCTCATCTTGCAGCTCGGCTATTTCCTCATTGTAATTTTCCTTCGCCCGCCTCTGCCTGTCCAATGCTCGGTTAAACTCCACACGAGCATACTCCCCATTACCCTCAGCCATAAAATTCAATGCCTTGTAAACATTGACCATCACCCCGTCGTATTCTTCGCCCTTATACGGTATAATATTGTCATTTACCGCAACCGAACACACCGCATCGCCAATTTCGCCCCGCTCATCGAAAAATTTCAGCATATCCTCGCAGCGGTCAAAATACTGGGTACTCGCCGCGTAATTTGCGTCAACCCGTTCGATGCTTCCAAGCTGCAGCGCCCAAAGCAGGTCCTCGCCAGCCGGATTTTCCTTTTTGCCCAGCTTGCATTCGGCGAACTGTGCCGCTCGCGCATTATCCCCGCTGACGTAATAGCGGTTAAACGTTTGAAGATTCCCCCGCGGCCCATTGCACCCGCACAAAAATATCCCTACTCCCGCCGCGATATACAATAAATAATGACTACGCATCCATTCTCCGAATTTTCTGTCCATATAGATGCCAAGACTATCAGGATTCATCCAAAAAAACAAGAGGCTTCTGTCATTACGAGGAACATAGCGACGAAGCAATCTCCATTCATACGATAGGTAAATTCTTTGCCCATGCAGCTCCGGCTGTTTTGTGTCTACGAATCACGAACTATGAACTATTTTAATTGGCTGTTTCCTATACGCTAAACCCTATCCCCCGAACCCTAAAATTACTGGCTATCAACTATTCCCTTTTGCCTTTTACCTTTTGCGCTATCCAGCGGTCAAACTACTTCTACGATAATCGCCTTGCCAATTTAGCCAGTTCTTTAATTTTTTTCACATCGAGCGGCTCAATTTTTATTTTTGGTCGTTCGAACCGTTCATAGCTTTCAACCTCTTGCACAGACTCATTTATATTTTGTCGCTCAAGAATCCGATCAAGCTGTTTGTTGCATTCAAAAAGCTGCCGCTCGACATCTTCCCTCGCACGCGTTTGCTGCTCGAGCTTTTCTTTAACTATTGCTAATTTATCGTTAAAACTTTTTTCCGCTTCTTTGAGCTGTCCTTGTTCGGCTATTTGTTGTTCGAGCCGCTCATTAGCTTTGCTTAATTCACAAACATTCCGCTCCAGCTCGTCTCGGCATATATTCCATTTTTGTTCTGCGCACTTTAATTCATTAACCTGGCGGCCAAGGTTTTCCTTTGCCGCCTTTAGTTCACCGACCTTTTGCTTGTATTGTTTTGCCTCGTGGTTACCTTCGGTGACATCTTGTTGAAGGTTATAATTCGAAGCGCTCAGTTTAATAACTCGCCTGGCAAGTGATGGGATCCCCTTTTTCCCGAATAAGACAAACCACGTACCGGCAATTAACACACTCAGATACTGAAGAAACAGCCGCGAGTAGTTAATTTCTTTGCATGATTTCGCAAAAAGAAAATCGTAACCAACTACAGGGCGGCTCTTGATGGCCCCCTCGGAATAGTAAGAATATTGAGTATTCACAGGAGGCAAAAGAGCCATTAACAGCATAGCCAATAAAACTGCCAATAAAATCGTTTTTACTCGTCTTGTCATCGTTTCTGACCTTGTTTTAATCGTTTATCCAATAAAGCCATCGGCGAATAGAGATACACACGGTTATTTCGACCCGGACCGATACAATTCAACA
>JAQURJ010000063.1 GCA_028715705.1 Phycisphaerae bacterium
GCTGCGATAATATCGTCGAGCAATTTTCCAGCTCTGCCGATAAAAGGTCGTCCCTGCTGATCTTCATCTGCTCCGGGCGCTTCGCCCACAAAAACCAGTTCGGCATTGGGATTGCCTTCGCCGGGAACGGCATTGGTTCGGCTTTCGCCCAAGCCGCATTTGCAGCATTTTTGGACTTCGGCTGCGATTTTTGCCAATTCTTGGGCGGCATTCTGTACTGCCATATCCTTGTCCTCGAACTTATCACTTGTCAGCGGAAAATCTTTGCCTTTTACAGCAAAGCCGCCGCTTAAAAAATTTTCCATTTCAATATGCTGTTTTATAGCCTTCTCTACAGACATAGCTTATTCCGAACCTAACAGAATTACTTTACCGCAATTCTAAAACGATATGCTTGCTTAGACAATAAAAAATTTAGGCAGTGTATTTCGATTATGGATCAGGGGTCTGGGCGAATGTGCTGAAAATGCGGAATAGTGTGGAAAAAATGCGGTTTTTATTTTCTCCATTCAGGTTTTCTAACCATAAGCGGGGGCATCAGACGCGGAGTTACCCTGCGTTTGTTGATTTTTACGCAGCTTTTCATATTCGGATACCATTGTATTTCGAATATCTTTGGTTCAATCGAGACTTCTTTTTTGGATTTTGTCAGCATTTTCTACCCCAAGTAAGCTGTTTGATTGCAAATTCGGCTGATTAAGCCAGCGACTTTGTTAAAAAATCCCAGATTTAAGGAAATAAACTTATTATTTCCACGATGGTGTAACAAATCTTGGGCAGAATTATGGAAAAATGAGAAATTATTCTTGTTAAATAGGAATTGCTACTATATAGTATTTGTTATGAATAATAATCTTGAACAATCGATGTTTGAAGAGTTTAGTAATGCCTGCCGCAAAGCCGGATTAAAGATAACGCCGCAGCGGCTTGCTGTTTATCAGTGCCTCGCCAAATCTAAAGAGCACCCATCCGCCGAATCGGTTTATCAGCAGGTCAAAAAAGTGTATCCAAATATTTCGCTGGATACGGTTAATCGTACCCTTGTAACGCTGGCTAAGGTTGGGCTGGCGTTTACGGTTGAAGGGTCGGGAGATGCCAAGCGGTTTGACGCTAATTTTGACGGCCACCAGCATTTTAAATGCTTAAAATGTAAAAAGATCGTTGATTTTTATTATGAGCCGTTTAAGGATATTGAATTGCCGGAAAAGTTAAGACGGAAATTTGAAGTTGTTCGAAAAACTTTTTATCTTGAAGGTTACTGCAAGGATTGTAAACGAGAGTAATATTTGAAAGAAGGATAAAGTTATGAAATTAAAAGGAACGCAGACGGAAAAGAATCTTTTGGCGGCTTTCGCCGGTGAATCTCAGGCAAGAAATAGATATACTTACTTTGCCAGCCAAGCAAAAAAAGAGGGTTTCGAGCAAATAGCTGCGATATTTGAAGAAACAGCCAACCAGGAAAAGGAACACGCCAAACGCGAATTTAAGTTCCTTGAAGGCGGCGAAGTTGAGATAACGGCAGCTTTCCCAGCAGGCAAGATTGGCACCACTGTGAGAAATTTACTTGATGCCGCTGCTGGCGAGAATTATGAAAATAGAATTATGTATCCAGAATTTGCCAAAACCGCTGAAAAGGAAGGTTTTAAGGAAATTGCGGGAGTTTTTCGCAGCATAGCAATAGCCGAAAAACGTCATGAAGATCGTTACAAAGCCCTTGCCGAAAACATTAAGGACGGCAAGGTATTCAAGAGGGATACGAAAGCTCGATGGGTATGCCGTAATTGTGGATATATTCACGAGAGTGCAGAAGCTCCCAATCTGTGTCCGGCTTGCGCTCATCCGCAGAGTTATTACGAACTTGAGGCGGCAAATTACTAAAACAAGCCGACCGGAAGTGAGCAAGGTTTCCCCTTATATCCATGGGGGTTTTTCCCTATTGCCTGCGGAGTTGTAAAGACGTACATTCTCCATGCAAAGTCTCCAATTGTGTTGAATGTGGTAGAAAGGGGGGCAGCAATGACACAGAATATTACTATGAAAGGAAGCCCGCTGACTGTGGTTGGTGTCGTGCCGGAAGTTGGGCAGGATTGTCCCGATTGCACTTTTGTCAGCAACGATCTTTCGCCGGTAAGGCTTAGTGATTACGCCGGAAAGATTTGTATTATAACTTCGGTGCCTTCGCT
This sequence comes from Phycisphaerae bacterium, assembly GCA_028715705.1. Taxonomy (GTDB): domain Bacteria; phylum Planctomycetota; class Phycisphaerae; order Sedimentisphaerales; family Anaerobacaceae; genus JAQURJ01. Next base: position 2,184 of record JAQURJ010000063.1, read on the forward strand.
GGATACAGGGGTTTGTGATACGATGACTCGCAAATTTAACGAAGAAGCCAGCGATCTTGGCGATGCGGTAACGGTTTTGACGGTCAGCATGGATTTGCCGTTCGCTCAAAAGCGGTGGTGCGGAGCGGCTGGGGTAAAAAATGTAGTAACACTTTCCGATTATCGCAATGCCGAGTTTGGCGAAAAATTCGGCGTTCTCATAAAGGAGCTTCGCTTACTGGCAAGAGCGATTTTTATTGTGGATAAACAAGGCAAGATTAGATACAAACAGCTTGTCCAGGAACAAACCAATGAGCCTGATTACGCCGAAGTAATTAAAGCAGTAAAAAAATTACTGTGACAAAGGGACAAAATGCGTGAGTTAAAACCAAATGTTTTTGCAGTAGGCGCGATCGACTGGGACAGGCGTCTTTTTGATGAGTTGATTCCGCTGCCGGATGGCACTACCTATAATGCTTACCTTATAAAGGGCAGCGAAAAGACCGCCTTGCTTGATACGGTTGACCCTGCAAAAAGGGATGTGCTGATAGATAACCTTATTGCAGCCGGAGCCGACAAAATAGATTATATTATTGCTCATCACGGCGAGCAGGATCATTCCGGTTGTATCGGCGACATTTTGTTGCTGCATCCGGAGGCAAAAGTCGTTACCAATCCAATGTGCAAGGGTATGCTTATAGACCTGTTGGAGCTTGAAGATGACAGGTTTATCACTGTAGAAGACGGTGAACAGTTATCGCTTGGCGACAAGACGTTGCGGTTTATTTATACGCCGTGGGTTCATTGGCCCGAAACGATAAGTACATACCTGATTGAAGATAAGATATTTTTTCCATGTGATTTTTTTGGCGCGCATCTGGCGTCCAGCGATCTTTTCGTCACCGATGAACACCTTGTTCTCGAATCGGCGAAAAGATATTACGCAGAGATAATGATGCCGTTTCGACTGCCGATCAGAAAAAATCTTGAGAAGATAAAAAACTTACCAATAGATATGATAGCGCCAAGTCACGGGCCGGTTTATCAGGATCCGAAGTTTATTATTGACGCTTATAAGAGCTGGATTAGCGATGATGTTAAAAATGAAGTGGTCATAGCGTATATATCCATGCATGAAAGCATCCGCAGGATGGTAAATCATTTTGTTTCGGCACTGATGGAACGGGGGATTACGGTAAAACAATTTAATCTTACCGTTACCGATATCGGCGAGCTGGCGATGTCACTTGTTGACGCCGCGACACTTGTGATCGGTTCGCCGACTATGTTGGCAAAAGCCCATCCAAAGGTTGCGTATGCCGCTATACTTGCCAGTGCTTTGAAACCTAAAACCAAATTTGTTTCCGTTATCGGTTCTTACGGATGGGGTGGGATAATGATAAAGCAGCTTACCGACCTGGTAAGCAATCTTAGAGTTGAGACGATTGAGCCTGTTATGGCAAAGGGGTGTCCAAAAGATGATGATTTTAAGGCACTGGAAAGACTTGCCGATGAAATTCTGAAAAGGCATAAAAGTTTGAAAATTGCATAAAACAAATTAGCTGAAAGGATTTGACAAATGGCACAGAGATTACAGATTTATAAATGCAGTATTTGCGGTAATATTGTCGAAGTGCTCGACGGCGGCGATGGAGAGCTTGTCTGCTGCGGCGAACCGATGAAGAATATGCAGGCAAAGACACAGGCCGAGGAAGGAAAAGAAAAGCATGTTCCCGTTGTGGAAAAAGTAAATGGCAAAATAAAAGTAAAGATCGGCAGTGTCCCACATCCAATGGAAGAAAAGCACTATATAGAGTGGATAGAAATTATAGCCGACGGCAAGGTTTACCGACAGTTCCTAAAGCCCGGCGCTGCGCCGGAGGCTGTTTTTCAGATCGATGCGACAAATATAACCTGCCGTGAGCATTGTAATATTCACGGTCTTTGGAAAGGGTAAAAAATGTTAAGCGAAAAAATACAGAAAGCGTTGAATGAGCAGTTAAACGCCGAATTGTATTCGGCGTATCTGTATCTTTCCATGCGGGCGTGGTTCGAATCCAAAAACCTAAAGGGTTTTGCCAACTGGATGAATATCCAGACGCAGGAAGAAACAATGCACGCACTGAAATTTTTCAGCTTTATAACTGAACGCGGCGGCCGGGTGAAACTTGAGCAAATAAAAGGCCCTGAAACCGAATGGAAGTCGCCTCTTGCGATATTTGAGGCTGGATATAAGCATGAGCAATACGTTACCAGCCGAATCAACGATCTGGTGAATATAGCTATCGAAGAAAAAGACCACGCGACGAATTCGTTTTTACAGTGGTTTGTCAATGAACAGGTGGAAGAAGAGGCAAACTCCGATGGGGTCGTCCAGCAGCTAAAGTTGGTTGAAAGCACGCCGGGCGGAATGTTCATGCTTGACAAGGAACTTGGCCGGAGAGTCTTCACTCCACCTGTGCAAACAAAGGAATAATTTTTAAAAAAGGAACAAACGAGTGAAAAATATTACATTCAACGCCGATGAGATTTTTGAAATGGCTGAAGAAGTCGAACGAATCGCCGGCGAATTTTATCGTGAAGCCGCGCAAAAAACAAAGGATGAGAATATCCGCGATCTGCTTGTTAATATGTCAAAAATGGAGGATGAGCATCGGTCAATTTTTCACGATATGCGAAAGCACCTCACTGAGCATGAAAAGGCCGAGACCGTTTATGACCCCGAAGACCAGGCAATGCAGTATCTCCAGACTATGGCAGATGCGCATGGATACGAGGGCAAAATCAATCCCGGCGAGAAACTTTCCGGTAAGGAAAGTCCGAGGGAAATACTTAAGATCGCTATCGTAGCCGAGAAGAATTCCATCGTATTCTATTCTGGACTTAAATCTCTTGTCCCCAAAGAGGCAGGCAGGGACAAGATTGAGAAGATTATTCATGAGGAGCTTGGCCATCTGGCAACCCTTAATCGGGAACTGAGTAAACTATAATGAAAAAATACCAGTGTCTGCTTTGCAGTTATATTTACGACCCGCAGGAAGGCGACCCTGAAAATGGAGCGGCGCCGGGAACAAGTTTTGATGATCTGCCAGATGACTGGGTCTGTCCTGACTGCGGCGCGGGAAAAGACCAATTTGAGCCTATGTAATGGTTGAGAACGCAAAAAAGATATGCCCGATTTTAGCCGAAGGGCAAAACCCATGTGAAGAGATAATCGCGCCCCGCTGTGGTATTGTTATTTTCGGAGCATCGGGCGATCTAAGCTTTAAAAAGATCATACCAAGTTTGTACGAACTTTATCGGAAGGAATTAAGCGACGGGTTGTACATACTTGGCTGTTCCAGGACAAAATACAGCGACGAAGAATTCCGCGAGCACACCAGGGTTGCTATTAGGGAATACGCCGAGTATGAGACCGAAAAGGCTGACACTTTTCTGCGGTCGCTTTATTATATAGCGGGCGATTACGCCGACCAGCAGTTTTTCCGCAAAATAAAGTTGCGAGCCGAAGAACTTGACAAACAATATGGCGTAAATCGTAATCGCGTATTTTATATGTCTGTCCCTCCCTCGTTATATGAGACAGTTGCCTCCAATCTCGGCGAAATGAATATGGTCGATGACGGTTCGGTCAAACTTGTCATTGAGAAACCGTTCGGCAGCGACCTTCAATCTGCTCGCAATCTTGACCAGGCGATTCATAAGTATTTTGCTGAATCGCAGATTTATCGTATCGATCATTATCTGGGCAAAGATACGGTGCAGAATATTTTAATATTCAGATTTGCCAATTCCATTTTCGAGCCGGTTTGGAACAGAAATTATATTGACCATGTACAGATTACTATCGCCGAGGAACTGGGGGTTGAAAGCAGGGGCGGCTATTATGACAAAAGCGGGGCGTTGAGGGATATGTTCCAGAATCACATGCTCCAGATATTGGCGCTTGTCGCGATGGAGCCGCCCACTTCGTTCGCTTCCGAACATATCCGTGACGAAAAAGCCAAACTTTTGCGAGCTATCCGGCCTTTCGATCTTGATAACCTTGATGATCAGCTTGTTCGCGGTCAGTACGCAGCCGGTCAGGTACAGGGCAAAAAGGTAAAAGGATATATAGAGGAAGAAAAAGTTTCCAAAAATTCGAAAACTGAAACCTATGTTGCAGCCAAACTTTTTATTGATAACTGGCGGTGGGCCAATGTCCCGTTCTATATGCGAACCGGAAAAAGGCTAAGAGGTAAAGACACAGAAGTGGCGGTAACTTTTCGTCAGATTCCGCATTCGATGTTCAAAGTTTCGGGGCTGGAAATGAGCGGCAATGTGCTGGTGATGCAGATTCAGCCGGAAGAGGGAATTTCACTTAGCTTTCAGGCCAAACGCCCCGGAGCGAAAATGTGCATCAGCACTTTGTGGATGGATTTCAAATATAAAAATGTCTTCCAGGCCGAAATGCCGGAAGCGTATCAGCGGCTGCTGCTTGATTGTATGACGGGCGACCAGACGTTGTTTAACAGGCAGGATAGTGTCGAACTTGCATGGCAATTGCTTGACCCTGTGCTTGAAAAATGGCAGCAAAGCAGCGATGGACCCTATATATACCCAGTGGGAAGTGAAAGTTTTCCGCAAGCTGACCGGTTGATTGAAAAAGATGGCCGATGCTGGCGAAAAATTAATGAGGACTAAAATTATTTTGAATGGAGGATATAAAAATGGCAAAATTAATGTACATACAGGCTTCACCGCGATTACAGCGGTCACATTGTAAAGCCATTGCAGACGCTTTTATAAAAGCCTATGGTAGGAAAAATCCGAAAGATGAAATTAAAACCATTGATATTTTTACTGCCGACCTGCCCGAATTTGACGGTCCGGCTGTTCAGGCCAAATACAAGATACTTCACGGCAAGATACCTTCAAAAGACAACAAAATCTGGCGGCAGGTCGAAGATGTAATAGCCGATTTTAAATCCGCCGACAAATATGTTCTGGCCGTGCCAATGTGGAACTTCAGCATTCCCTACAAGCTAAAGCTCTATATAGATATTCTGGTTCAGCCCGGTTATACATTCAGTTATTCGCCGGATACCGGCTACGAGGGATTGGTTAAGGATAAACCGCTGCTGGTTGTTTACGCCCGCGGCGGAAGCTATGAATCCGGGACGGCAGCGGCGCAATTTGATTTGCAGAAAAAATATATTGAAACTATTTTTGGTTTTGTGGGTTTTACCGATATACGCACAATTATTATTGAGCCTACCTTGCAGGCAGAGTCGGATTTATTAAAACAGCGGCAGATGCGGGCAATTGAAAAAGCTGAAAAAATGGCAGAAATTTTTTAGAACAAAAAGGGGGATGATGTGAACATTTTTGAATATGCGAAGGACAAGGAAAAATACAGCGAACAATTTTACAGGCAGCTTGCCGAATCGTCGAAGGCGGAAGGATTAAAAAAAATCTTCAATATGCTCGCCGACGAGGAGGCACATCACTATGAGATGATAGACCAAATAAAATCAGAATATCCCCAACAGGTTTCCAATACGGATGTTCTTGCTGATGCAAAAAAGTTTTTTGAAAAGATACGCAAAGCTGCCGGTAAAATGGCGACAGAATTACGGGGAGATCAGGAGCAAATGCTTCGCTCCAATATCAATATAAAGGGTACGCATTTCGGCGGACATGAGATAAATGTCTATAAAGAGGCGCAGGAGTTTGAAAGAAAAAGCCGCCAATTTTATCTGGAAAAAGCTGATGAAGTGCCGGATGAAAGGCAAAAGGAAATTTTCAGGAAACTTGCTGCCGAAGAACAAAAGCACTATATCCTTCTTGATAATATAATCGAAATGGTTGGCCGGACCGAACAGTGGCTGGAAAACCCCGAATGGTTTCATATCGAGAGCTATTGACTTGGGGATTGTCTGCTTGAAATCCGATACAAGCGGCTGTAAACTGTCGGTATGAAACCAAAAATACTATTGATAAATCCGCCGATCTATGATTTTGCCGCTTACGATTTTTGGCTCAAGCCTTATGGCATGTTGAGTGTTGCCGGGTTTTATGAAGGTCAGGCTGATTTTGCTCTTTTCGATTATCTTGACCGCAGTCATTCTTTTTACGATAACAAAAAAATATTTGCTTCGGATGGGTTCGGCAAGGGCAGATTTTTTGAACAGAAGATTCCCAATCCGCCGCAGTTGCAAAATATTCCACGTTTTTGGCGGCGGTATGGTTTGCCGCGAAACATTTTTTTCGATTTCCTTTGGAAAAATAATTCTTTTGACTTTGTTTTTATCCAAACGGTGATGACATACTGGTATCCGGGCGTGAAGGAAGTGATCGAGGATGTTCGCCGGTTTTGTCAGGGTGCGAAAATAATTCTCGGCGGCGGCTACGCCACGCTTTGTCCTCGACATGCGGCAGGGCTTGGTGCCGATATGATTGTTTACGGAAAAGAGTTTGGCGAATTGTCGCAGATGCTCGGCCTAAAAGCAGATACATCGAAACCTGCTTTGTGGTCTATGTATAAAAGTACGCAGGTGGGGGCATTGAAGCTTGCCGACGGCTGCCCGTTTGAATGCAGCTATTGTTCGGTGGCGAAAGTTTACGGAAAATTCAAGCCTCGTCCTCTTCAGCGTGGGTTTAACGAGACCGAATTGCTTAATGGGATGGGTGTGACAAATGTCGCTTTTTATGACGATGCATTGCTGCATAAAAGTGAAGATGTACTTATTCCTTTCCTGGATTTTGTTCTGCGAAAAAATATCAAGATAAATTTTCACACTCCAAACGCCATGAACGCTCGTTTTGCAAACAAAGAACTTGCCGAGCTTATGGTGCGAGCCGGTTTCAAAACTTTTTTTCTTGGCTTTGAAAGTCTCTCTGCTGATTGGCACAACGTTACGGGTTCAAAGGTCTATAGCGAAGAACTAGCCGCAGCCGTCAGTTTTCTAAAATCAGCCGGAGCTAATCCCAATAATATCACGGCCTATAATATTCTCGGCCATCCAAAAGGAAATTTGCAGCAGCTTGAAGAAACGATTGCGTTTGTGAATAGTTTAGGGATTCGTGGTATGCTTGCCGATTTTTCGCCAATACCCGGTACGCCCGACGGCGAATACTGCCGAAAATGGATTGATCTGGATGAGCCGCTTTTTCACAACAAGGCCGCTTTCCCCATAATCCTGCTGGGTTTTGATGAATACAACCGATTCAAGAATATCCAGCGAAGCCTAAACAGAAATCTATCGAAATAAATTATTTTTGTAGTTGAGGTTTATCGAAAAAAAGATAAAATTATTACCTTAACAGCGGAAAATGAATTGCGAACTTTTTATAGGCAAAATAAAGATATAAAGGTGGGATATGAAAGTTCTGGAAGTCGACGGGATCAGGAAGGAATACGGAAGCTTGGTAGCGGTAAATAATCTGAGTTTTTCGCTTGAAGAAGGTCAGATACTTGGTTTGATAGGGCCGAATGGAGCGGGTAAAACCACATTGCTTGAAATGCTGGCTACCCTTTTACGGCCAAGCGCCGGAACAGCGAAAATACTGGGCAAAGATATACTTACCAATTATCTTGAAATACGGCGGCACATCGGATATCTACCCGATTTTTTCAATTTATATAACGATCTTAAAATTGATGAGTGTTTGCGATTTTTTGCGAAAACATATAAAGTTCCCGCGGATCAAATAGAACAGCGTATCGAGTATGCGCTCGAAAAAGTTAATTTAACGGATAAGCGTTATGAACTGATGAAAAATCTATCTCGCGGCATGGTGCAGAGAATGGGAGTAGGCGTGCTGCTGGTTCATGAGCCTGATATTTTCCTGCTTGACGAACCGGCATCAGGACTTGATCCAAGAGCGAGGATAGAGCTTCGCGATGTACTGAGGGATTTGAGCAAAAAGGGCAAAACGATAATTATATCGTCGCATATCCTTTCTGAGCTTTCCGGTTTCTGTACGCACATAGCAATTATGGATAAGGGGCGGATGGTGCTGTGGGGAAGCGTGGATGAAATAGCCGAAAGGGCGGATGGTGCAAGAATAATTAAGATAGGGGTTTTGGGGGATATTGCGCAAGCGACCGAATCCATCGGTAAGTACGATGGAGCAAAGATAGATTCATCGGATGGAAATATGGTAACGGTTCAGATCAATGGACAGCTTGAAAAAATTGCAGAATTTAATCGTTATCTTGTTGAGAGTGGAATCAAGGTTTATGAATTTTCGGAGCAAAGGAAAGATCTCGAAGATATTTTTATGGCAGTTTCAAATGCGGCGGAATAATTTTTTAAGGGGTTTTAACAATGTTCAATAATCCACTTATCGAACGGTATCGTTACAGCGTAATGCGGCCAAGTGTGATTTATATCTACCTTTCAATTTATATAAGTTTGATGGCGATAATTATTTTTATCGGATTGGCGGATGCTCGTTTTTCGGGTAACTTTGATGGGTTTTTTAAGGGTATGTTTATTGCCTGTTTAATAATTGAACTGATCCTGTTATGGGGATGGGCAAGTTATAATTCCGGTTCGGTGATAAGGGAAGAGATCGCTGAAAAATCTTATTCTTTTTTCCGGCTGCTCCCGTTGTCGGCAAACCAAAAAACATCTGGAATACTTGTCGGCAAGAATCTGGCTGTACTGGTTCTGGCCGGGATTAACACAGCGCTTGTGCTGGTGTTTGGAGCAATGGCGAGAATAGATATAAATCTCCAGATACAGACCTATTTGTTTATAGCTTGCATTACATTGTTTGCTAGTTCCTTTGCCTTGCTCGCCTCTTTTGGAACGCCGAAGAAGAAAATAAAATCACACCCAGGTGTAATAGTCCTTGTTTTTGCGATATTCGCGATGGGGCCGCTGATTGGGATCGTTGGGGAATCTGTCGAGAACGGACAGTTGCAGAGTTTTCTGATTTCATTTTTCACACTTAAGGCGCCAGTGCTTATAATATCAAGTTTAATAGCTATATATTTTAGCTGCTGGATAATAAAGGGCATATTTCGTAAATTCGACAGAGAAAGAGAACCTTTATTTACACGATGGGGTGCCCTTGTTTTCCTTGCGGGGTACACTTTTATTGCATTGGGATTGTTTTTTCCAAAATTAGGTAATGAGAAGTTTTTAAACGGATATTTGATTACTACGATATTGGCGATTGCGGCATTACCGATGGGTTCAATGCGAAGTTATGATGACTATCTGGAAAAATGTGGAACGATCAATGGCAGTGGAGCATCTTTGAATATGAGGCGTATTTTTCGGCAATCGAATCTGACGCTTTATGCGGGATTGTTTGCGATCTGGGCAGCGGTGGGGTTTGGAGCAGCGGCATACGCAGGAGAGGATATGGCGCCATGGGCGATGTATGTGGGTGTGATGTTGACATTTTATGCGATTTTTATACTGCTGCTGGAATTATATGTTGTCTATAAGCCTAAATCAGAGAAAATAGGTGCATTAGTTGCTTTTATGATTGGTTTGGATGTTGTGGTTCCAATGGTATTGGCAGGTGTTCTCGACAAAGACACACTGTTGCTATTTAGCCCGGCAGGGTTTGCTGCTGCTTGCACCGAGGCGGACAATTATACCGTATGGGCAATTGTGGCTGGATTCAACATTGTTATCAGTGGATTGATTGCTTCGTTGGTTTATCCGCAATATCTGAACCTGCTTCTACTCCGCAGAAGTATGAAAAAAACACCCTAATACTTCGGGACAATTAAATTTCGAGGAATATTATGAATAATGAAAATTTTGAAGATCAAAGCCGGCATCAGGAAACAAAAAAACCTTTGCCTAAACGATCTTCTTTCAGCGTCTGGAAACTTATTAAGACGGTATTTCGCATCCTTGGAGTCCTTTTTGTTGTTATAATTCTATTTTCGATATTCGGCCTTTTGGCTGCTATCGTTACCGGTCGTCAACAGGGCCTTGTTGAAAAAGTGATTTACGAGGGTCCGCACACAGAAAAAATTGCCGTGATAAATCTCAGCGGCATGATCGAGGACAGCACAGCCGAGCTTGTTTCAAAGCAGCTCGCGCACGCTCGAAAAGATAAATATGTCCGCGGCATAATACTTCGCGTCAATTCTCCCGGCGGAACGATAAGCGCAACCGACCGCATTTACCACGAGCTTCTGGTCTATCAAAAAGATACCGGTTTGCCGGCTGTGGCTTTTATGCAGGGACTTGCCGCAAGCGGCGGATATTACGCTTCTGTCGCCTGCCCGCAGATAATTGCCGAGCCGACAACCATGACCGGATCAATAGGGGTTATTATGGCCAATTTTGTCATTCAAAAATTGCTTGAAGATAAACTTGGAGTAGTTCCGGTTGTAGTCAAAGCGGGCGCAAAGAAAGATTGGATAAGCCCGTTTCACTCGCCTACACCGGAGGAGCTTGATTATATCAACAATACCTTGGTAACGCCAGCTTACGACAGGTTTGTAGAGATTGTCGCCGCTGGTAGAAAAAATCTTGCCTACGATAAGGTCAAGTCCCTTGCTGATGGCAGCATCTATACCGCATCCA
>JAQURJ010000064.1 GCA_028715705.1 Phycisphaerae bacterium
TTCGACCCGGACCGATACAATTCAACAGTTTTTTACTATTTTTCTCGTTCCTTCGAAACGCCCGGCTGTTTCCTATCCCCTATACCCTGCCCCCCCCCTTTCCCACCTTCAAACGTTTCTTACCTTTCCTCCCTTGTCCTGCCGGGCCCGCCTCAAAGCCCCGAAGGGGCGACACAAAACCGCTAAAATGTTATATAATAATTTGACTCCCCACCCTTAACCGGACATAATGCCCCCATGAAAGATTCATTAGCGAAACTGCCGGACAGGAAAAGAGGCGAACTTGCCCGCATCACAAGCATTATCCGCTCTTCCGCCCCGCAGGCCGAGATGATAATCATCTTCGGCTGGCATATGACACTTCATTACGCTCCTGATAATATTCACACACATACACTTTCTGCTTCTATGAATAAAGATACCTCTGCCATATCTTCCACACCAGCATATTGGCCGCATCTGCTACCTGCTCCAGAGTTATCTTCGGATTTTTCTCCCCTGAGTCGAGTTGTCTGATCGGCCAAAAAATACATCGCAAGCCTGGATGCAAGCCAGTGTCTTATCAGGCTCGTATAAGTTCGAACCTCAAACGCGCCAAAACCGCATTCCTGTTTGGCACGCTCAAACCACTTCTCAACGTGCCAGCGGCAAAAAGCTATTTCCATTAACGTCTCCAGCTTTTCTTTGACAGGAGCATCGCTGACAAAATACTTTGTTTCACCTGTTTGCCTGTTATGTGCGACGATCGACCAGTAAGTGCGGTCGGTAGGAACCGGACAATAAGCTTTGCTGTCTTTATGCTCTACCGAACTGCCGATTGTCCAAACCATAAAAAAGCGGTATAATCGCGCCTTTTACAGGTAAAAAATTGACCATACGCAAAAAAATCGCGATTTTTGGCCGCGTGCAGGGCGTTGGCTTCAGACCAGCCGTCCACCGCATAGCCGCTGACCTTGCCCTCACCGGTTTCGTCTTCAACGACAGCCGAGGTGTCACCATCGAACTCCAGGGTAACCCGACTGCAATAAACCAGTTTCTCACCCGCCTCACCGGCCCAGATAGGCCTCCGGCAAGCGATCTTAAAGAAATACAAACCCTTGAAATAGCGACAGTTATCAACGAATCCTGTTTCACTATCCAGCCCAGCGAAACGCTCGGCAGTCCCACCTCGCAGGTCACGCCAGACTTGGCTGTATGCTCCGATTGCCTCCGCGAAATGAACGACAAAACCGACTTTCGTTATCGTTATCCATTCATCAACTGCACAAACTGCGGCCCCCGCTATTCCATCGTAAAGGCCATTCCATACGACCGCCCCAACACCACGATGTCACAATTCGCTATGTGCCCCCAGTGTTCAGCGCAGTACACCGATGTAACCAACCGCCGTTTTCACGCCCAGCCGGTCGCCTGCCCAGCCGATGGGCCCAAGATATGGCTTACCAATCCAGCCGGTAAAACCATCTGCTCCGGCACTGAGCAAACAATAGAAAAAGCCGCTTCACTGCTTAGAAACGGCCATATTGTTGCAATAAAAGGCATCGGCGGATTTCATCTTGCTGTTGACGCGTATAATAATGATGCGGTTGTGCGCCTTCGCCAAAGGAAGCATCGCGACCATAAGCCTTTTGCCATGATGGCCGCCTCGATAGAGACAATAAAGAAGCACGCCCTAGTTGACAGCCAAGCCGAAATATTACTGAAAAGTGCGGCTGCGCCTATAGTTATACTTCCACAAAACCCAGATCACACCATTGCTCCCAACGTTGCGCAACAGGTTAATTCCTTTGGGTTTATGCTCTGTTACGCACCGCTGCATTTTCTTTTGTTCGAGCAGCGTCCCGAAGTTCTCGTTATGACAAGTGCGAATATCTCGGACGAACCGCTTATCTGCGATAACGGCAAGACTCTGGAGCGGCTCGGCGATGTTGCGGACGCTTTTTTGATGCACGACCGCCAAATTTATCGCCAGCTTGATGATTCTATAATCCATTTTATTGACGAACAGCCGGTAATGCTCCGCCGGGCAAGAGGTTATGTACCCACCCCTGTTTTTCTAAACGAAAATTGCCCAGACGATATTCTGGCAACCGGGGCGGATATGAAAAACACTTTCTGCTTTGTAAAGGATGATTTCGCCTTATGTTCCGAGCATATCGGCGACCTTGAAGACGCAACAGTTTATCACCACTACACAGCTTCCATCGACCACCTTGCCGCTCTCTACGAGCATAAACCGGCGATAATCGCCCACGACCTGCACCCCGGTTACTTCTCCACGCAATACGCCCTCACTAAAAATATCCGCGCCATCGGCATCCAGCACCACTGGGCGCATATCGCCTCCGTCCTTGCCGAGCATAATTATGACGGTTCGGTCATCGGTATCGAATGCGACGGCACAGGTTTTGGAACGGATGGTAATATCTGGGGCTGTGAAGTGATGATAGCCAACCTCGAAAAATTCGACCGCTTCGCTCATCTCGATTATTACACGCTGCCAGGCGGCGACAAAGCATCCAAAGAGGCTATACGACCCTTGATGGCGCTACTGAAAAAGGCGTTTGGTGATGGGTTTGAAATTTCCAAATTCGCCTGGCTTATGAACAGAATCGAACCCGATGTGCAAAAGCAGCAAATCATCCTCGCCCAGATCGAAAAAGGTATTAATACCGTCCAGACATCCAGCCTCGGTCGAGTTTTCGATGCTGTTGCAGCGGCTGTCGGGCTGGGCGGTTATAACTATTTCGAGGCGCAGCTTCCCATCGCTCTCGAAGCGATTACTCGCAAAAACTGCACTGAATGCTATGAATTCAATATTATTGACGATGGGAAACCAATCCGCCTTGACTTATGCATTACCATTCGGCAGATAATCGCTGATATCAAAAATTCGGTGGGTGCGGGTATGATCTCGACAAAATTTCATAACACCATCGCAGCGGCCTTGCTCGAACTTGCCCGAATCGTCCGCGAAAGAACCGGACTCGAAACGGTCGCTCTCAGCGGTGGGGTGTTTTGCAACAGATTTCTTGCCAATAGTCTCATTAAATCCTTGAAGGAAAGCGATTTTAACGTATTATTTAACCGCGAAGTACCTGCCAACGACGGCGGTATCGCACTAGGGCAGGCTGCCATAGCCGCAAATGTTATTTACAAGGAACGAAAAGATGTGTCTGGCTGTACCAGCAAGAATAATTGAACTTGACGACAATGATAATGCTGTCGTGGATGCGATGGGCAACCGATGGCGGTGCAAGACGACGCTGCTTGCCGATGTGAAGCTCGGCGAGCTTGTGCTCGTGCACGCCGGTTTCGCGATAACCAAAGTCGATGAAGAGGAAGCCAAACAGACCTGGCAGCTTATTGCCGAACTTGACGATTTTAAGGATACCCCAAACAAGATTTCAGGATAGGACTATATGCTCCAAAGAATACTCAAGGCTCAGCAATCTATGGACAGCGCCTGCAACGCTCTGGGCAGGCAGATAAACATTATGGAAGTCTGCGGCACGCACACCGTTTCGATCTTTCGTAACGGCATCCGCCCGACTTTGTCGAAAAAACTAAAACTGCTGTCGGGGCCCGGCTGTCCGGTCTGTGTTACAGATCAGGCCTATATAGATACCTGCATAGAACTGTCGCAGAATCCAGATTGTATTATCACCACATACGGTGACATGATCCGAGTGCCGGGTAAAGGCGGTTCTCTCGAAACGCAACAATCTTCTCGAAATATCAAAGTTGTTCTAAGCGCAGAGGATGCTCTCGATTTCGCAAAGCAGAATCCTGAAAAAACAATTGTTTTCGTTGCGGTGGGTTTCGAGACAACAACTCCCGCCACAGCCGTGGTCATAAAAGAGGCCGCAGAGCAGAACATAAAGAACTTCACGGTTTTGTGCAACCACAAGCGCGTAGTGCCTGCCATGAAAACTCTTCTCGCAGAAAAAAATCACAAGATCGACGCTTTCCTGTGTCCGGGGCACGTAAGCGTTATCATCGGCAGTGACGCTTATAAACCGATTGTTGATGAATTCAAGCGTCCCTGCGTCGTCGGCGGTTTTGAGCCGATGCAGATAATCGAATCTCTTGCCGAGATATGCCGACAGCTCGAAGAACAGAATCCGCAGGTAAAGTCACTTTACAGCGCAGCTGTCACTTCTCAAGGAAATCTGAAAGCTCAGAAACTTATCGATGAAATTTTCACTCCCTGCGACGGTTACTGGCGAGGACTGGGTAAAATTACGACCGGCACATTGAAAATTAAGGACCAATACAGTGACTTTGACACTGCTGTCCGTTTCGGCATTGAAGAAAAATCGAACGAAGATGTCACCGGCTGCCGCTGCGGCGAGGTTCTTTGCGGGCTGATAGACCCGCAGGATTGCGGCCTTTTCGCAACAGGCTGCACGCCGCAAAGCCCTGTCGGTCCGTGTATGGTAAGCTCCGAAGGTGCGTGCTCGGCTTGGTACAAGTATGGACGAAAGAGAGCTGCCCGATGAAAGCAAACGACAAAATTCTACTCGCTCACGGCGGGGGCGGACAGCTTAGCGATTCGCTGATACACAATACCATCCTGCCGCGATTATCCAACGAAACACTGAACGCCCTTGGCGATTCGGCCCTGCTGGATATAGACGGAACGAAACTATGCTTTACGACCGACAGCTATGTCGTAAAGCCGCTTTTTTTCAATGGAGGTGACATCGGAAAGCTGGCTGTTTGCGGAACGGTAAACGACCTCGCAGTAGCCGGAGCAAGACCCCTTGTTCTCTCGCTGGCCCTTATTATCGAAACAGGGTTTCCTATTGCCGACCTTGAAAGAATACTCGATTCAATTGCAAAAACAGCAGCTGAAGCCGGAGTAAAAGTTGTCACCGGTGACACTAAAACAGTAGAAACGGGCGCAGCCGACAAAATCTTCATCAATACCGCAGGCATCGGCAAAAAACTTGACTGTGCAAATCTCGATACCAGCAGGGTGAAAGAGGGTGACAAGATTCTCGTCAGCGGAACTATTGGCGACCATGGAATGACCCTTATATCCAAACGCGAGGGGATCGAATTTCAATCGACCCTGAAAAGCGATTGTGCGGCTCTGAACTCCTTAACGGTCAAACTGCTCGAAAATTTAAAAGACGAAATAAAGTTTCTTCGCGACCCAACTCGCGGGGGCATAGCGGTCACTTTAAACGATATCGCTCGCGGATCGGGACAGTCCGTTCTGATAAAACAAAGTGATATCCCTGTCAGTCCCAACGTTCAGGCTGCAGCGGACATGCTCGGTTTTGACATTCTTAATATCGCCAACGAAGGAAAATTCATTGCTGTGGTAAGCTCTGATGCCGCCGAAAAAGCGGTTGCTATCTGCCGCAGTCACCGGCTGGGCAAAGATGCGACCATCATCGGTGAAATTCAAAAATGTGTCGATGTCCCTACGGTAGAGATATTAACTGTTATCGGCGGCAAGCGAATTGTGCAGATGCCTTATGGGCGAGAACTTCCGAGGATATGCTGATGCACGAAGCAGCCGTCGCGCAAAGCATTTTCGATACGGTAATGGCCGAAGCCCAAAAACAGAAGGGCAAACCCACCAAAGCAAAAATAACCTGCGGGACATTCGACGCCGTAAATGAAGAAATCCTCGCCTTTGCGTTTTCGGTTATTGCCAAAGATACTGTCGCAAAAGATATGAAAATAGGAGTCGAGCAAAAGCCGGTTATGGCATTATGTCGCCATTGTAAAAAAGAATTCAAATTTGATGTCACCAGTCCCAGTTGCGTTCACTGCGACTCTAACAGTTACAACATTCTGCCAGACCCGCCGCTGATACTCGAACAGATAATTTTTGAAACGGATTAATAAATGGAAAAGCAAGTCCACATAGGCAAAAAAATACTCAGTGCAAACGAGGAATACGCCGCTATTAATGCAAAGTATCTGGCTGACAACGAAAAACTTTGTCTGAATATGATATCATCTCCCGGTTCTGGTAAGACGACCATTCTTGCGCGAACAATCACCGACCTTCGCGGACAGATATCTATCGGCGTCATAGAAGGTGACATAAAAACGGAACTGGACGCAGAACGCATCAGGGCCGCGCAAGCGCCAGCCGTTCAGATAGAAACCCAGGGTTCGTGTCACCTCTCCGCACCGCAGGTACATTCGGCTCTGCGACAGCTTCCGGTTGACGACCTTGATATTATAATTATTGAAAACGTCGGCAATCTTGTTTGTCCTTCGGCTTTCGAGCTTGGTGAGAACGCGAAAGTCGTTGTGCTCAGCGTTCCTGAAGGCGATGATAAACCCGCCAAATATCCGGGGATATTTTCCAAAGCGAAAGTTCTTCTTGTTAATAAGATAGATTACCTTGCCATTTCCGGTTTTGACATTGAAAAGGTAAAATCAGATGCAAGATCATTGAATAAGGATATCGAGATATTTCCCATATCGGCTGTAACGGGCGAGGGAATGTCACTATGGTATGAATGGCTGAAAAGCTCCACTGCAAAATGCAAACAATGAAAAAATACCGCCACATCATCTGGGATTTTAACGGTACGCTTCTAAATGACACCTGGCTTTGTGTTGAGATACTCAATACAATGCTTGCCCGCCGCAAAAGGGCCGCGGTGACACAAGACCGGTACCGTGACGAATTTGATTTTCCTGTCGAAAGTTACTATAGAAAGATAGGCTTTGATTTTTCTATTGAATCTTATGACACGATAGCCGACGAATTCTTGCGTCCTTATAACAGCCGATTGGTGGAATGTACACTTCAAGGGGGTGTTATTGACACGCTCAATCATATAAAGGCCTGCGGTATTGGCCAATCGGTTCTTTCCGCATATCAGCACACACTGCTGGAAAGTGCGATTAACCGGCTGGGCATCACTGATTATTTTGCTCATATCGTCGGGCTTGACCACGTTTACGCTGATTCAAAACTTGTCATCGGCAAACGCCTTATCGAGACCCTCGACATTAACCCGGCGCAGGTGCTGCTCATCGGTGACACAACCCACGATCATCAGGTCGCTTCGCATATCGGCGCCGATTGCGTCCTTATCGCTCACGGCCACCATCCACGCCACCGGCTTACAAATGCAACTGCTATTGTTTTTGACAATTTGGCTGATGTAATTAATCTTCTGAAAAGCTGTGAATAAAGAGTTTAATCGAGATTATGGGCATATTTGGTCTAATTTTAATCTTTTAATTCCCAAAAAGGGCTTGCAAGTGAAGTTTTTTAGTATATAAGAGGGTTTTGGTTTTGTTATTAATTTTGATCTAACCTAAAACAGGAGAAGACATTATGGAACATCATTTCGAGGTTGATTCTTTCAGTAATTTTCGCAAGATGTTATTTTTACTTTTTGTTTCGTTTATTATAGTAATGGGGCTGATATTTGTCTCTGTAACCAATATCGGCGGCAATGAGGTCGGGATAGTGGAAAAGATGTTCGGCGGGGGGAAAATGGGTGCGGGCAAAATACTTGCTGTTAACGGCGAGAACGGCATTCAGGCGCAGGTTCTTGCGCCAGGGTGGCATTTTTTCTACTGGCCATGGCAGTATAAAATATCAAAAATCGCCGTAACCGAAATCGCTGAGGGCTCTGTCGGCCTTGTTCAGTCGGCAGACGGAATAAGCCTTCCTCCGGATACTATCTATGCGCCGGAATGGAAAGAACCGGATCAGATGCTTAAAGCGGAATATTTTCTTGGCGAAGGGAACGGCTATCGCGGTCCACAGCTTAGCGTTTTGAAACCCGGTAAATACCGTCTCAACAGCCGGCTGTTCAAAATTGAAACAGTGCCGGTAACAAATGTCCGAGTCGGAACGGTGGCGGTTATCAAAAGCAATGTTGGAAAGGCGGTCGATTCGGATGAACGGCTTGTGGAAGTCGGTCAGCGGGGGATATGGAAAACGCCGCTGGGCGAGGGACAGTTTTATCTGAATACAAAAGCGTATGAAGTGACAATGATAGACACTCGTCAGGCAACGATAAGCTATACTCCTGAAAGAGATAAAAAAACAAATGCCGAGGCGCTAAGCCCTATGACGGTTCGTAGCAGCGACGGCTTTACTTTTCCGGTCGATGTTCGAGTGACATATCAAATAGACCGTGACAATGCCCCGCGTGTTGTCGCGACGGTGGGTGACGATGCTATGGTGCTTACAAAGCTGGTGACACCTTCGGTTCGGGCTATATTTCGGAATAACGCCGAAAAAGTAAAGGCTCTCGATTACGTTCAACAGCGTTCGCAGCAGGAGCAGCAGAGTAATATACTTTTGAAAGAGGAACTGGGAAAGTATGGCGTGACATTGCTGGCGGTGCGAATAGGGGACGTGGGTAATGTAGAAACTCTTGGACAGTTGCTCAAGACGCAGACTGACCGTGAGATTGCTCTTCAGGAACAAAAGACATTTGAGGAACAGCAGCGGGCTGCTGAAAAACAAAAGGCCCTGACGAAAACCACGCAGGAAGCCGAAGAGGAAAAACGGCTGGCCACGGCTTCATACAGCGTGAAGGTCGCAGAGCAGGAAAAACAGCGGGTTATCATAGAGGCACAGGCAGAGGCCGAGCAGATCAAACTTGTTGCCGACGCCAAGAGCCAGGCATATAAACTGATAGCCTCGGCTATTGGCGAAAATAACGCGGCATTGATCGAGATAATGAAGATAGCGTCCGAGCGGGGTATTAAGATAACGCCTGATGTTATGGTTGGCGGAACGGCTGGCGGTGCGACCGATGCACTGATGGGCACGATTCTGAAAGGGATGCTCAACGGTGAAGCTGTGAAAAAGAATTAGTTCCTGGTTGCTATTCTGGATTCGCGCTTTCGCTGGAATAACAATATACTTTAATGTATTTTTTCAACAGTTAATAAAAACCGCGTGGGCAACATCCGCTAAAAGCGGATAAAATTGTCCACCCTAAGAAACTTATTACAGGTCTTGAATTTCGGATTTGCGGATTTCGTTTTCGATGCGGTTCTGGCTGTCCCAGATAGTAAAATACATAGTCAAACGCACATGCGCCCATATTTTTATAACAGCGACATTCACAATTCCCGTAAGCGCAAGGAACAAGCCCATAAAATGCTGTTTCAAATTATTGTCAGGTGCATCAATGAGAACATTAAGCCCCCAGATAGCAATTCCAACTGATATAAGCAGGAAAATCCAATAAGCTATTTCTGTCTTTTGGACTTTGTTCAGAATGTCATCGCATGTCGGTGTTTCTTTAAAACTCTGTGCCCAGTTAAATAATCTCATAATATGTCTCCCTAAAATTAAAGGTCTTGTGCATTCGTTTTTCTTTCTTCACTTTCCAGAAGTTCCATCTTGTCCCAAAGGGCTTTATACCTTTCCAGTTTGAGATGGCTTTTTATCGAATTCTCAATCAAACCACCCACACTGCATACATACAAGGCTAACCCCAAAAAAGTGCCTTTGCTGCTCGATGGTGCTAACAAAATAATTGCTATACCTAAAAATGTCATAAGCGTGTAACATCCGCCCCAAACATTGTACATAATTTCAGCCCTCTCGACTTTGTGAAGAATCTCTTCTTTCGAGCAGGTTTCTTGAATAGTATCTTTCCACTTTAAGAACTTCATAATTTTGTCTCCCTAAAAATATTTAGCTTTCTTTATCTTTTTCAAATTCTTTTATCAGTATTCTCGCGATTGAAATGTCGAGTTTTCCTTCGGCTGCGAGCGTTTGCACTTTCTGGTGGAACGGCGTTTTCGCTTTGTGTGAATCGAGGATGCGTACCTTGTCGATAAGACGATTCAGCCGGATGCGGACGGTCGGGTAGCTGATGCCGTACTGATTGGCGACATCCTTCAGCGACCCCGAAGCCAGCAGCAGCCGCTTGATAAACTGCCAGTCCTCTTCGCTCAATTCCTTAGCCCATTGCGGTATATTTTCACTCATAATAAAAACCCATAACCTTTAATATTCTTAAATATCACTTTAACTTTTTTAAAGCAAGGGAAAACTTAATAAAATTAAAAATAATTTTAATATTGTTAAAGATTAGCGGGTGACAAATCAGTTATACATACTAATTTTAACAAAAATAGTATATAATTAGTATTTCATAACATTTGTTATTGAAAAGACTTATGCATCAGTCACTCTTTTAAAAACATCGTTTTGAAAAAAAACCGGCACATCGTTTAATATGTTTGGTTGTGCTTAAAACCGAAGGTTAGAAACAGTTTTCCAATTTTCTATAAAATGTTGAAAAATAGCGATTTGCTTTGACTGCGAGGGGTAATTTTGTTAAAAGAAAGAGTTTATTTTGATGGTGGGAGGTATTGCGCCTGCGATGTGGTAGTTTTCGCAGGGCAGGTATTACTGAAAGTCTTTGAAAGATATGGATTTAGATAAATTACGAAAAAGAATAGACGATCTTGATGTCGAATTGGTTCGGCTGCTCAATGAGCGTGCGCAGGTGGTGGAGGAAATTGGCAAGCTCAAGAATAAGGGCGGCGGGCAGATTTACGCCCCCGACCGTGAAAAGCAGGTTTTCGAGCGGATCAAGGCAGCGAACAAAGGGCCATTGCCTGATAAGTGCCTCATAGCCGTTTGGCGGGAGCTTATGAGCGGGTCATTCTTTTTGGAGAGGCCTTTGCGTATAGGGTATCTTGGTCCGGGCGGCAGTTTCAGCCATACGGCTGCGATGCTGAAATTCGGGCAGAGCGTGGAATACGAACCTTTGACTGATATTCGGGCGATATTCGATGAGGTGAGCAAGGGGCATTGCGACCTTGGTGTGGTGCCGATAGAGAATACGACAGGCGGCGGCGTGATCGAGACGCTGGACGCATTTATAGATTCGGATGTGCATGTGTGCAACGAAGTTATGATGGCGATACATCATAACCTGCTGGCGAATTGCCCTTTTGAAAAAATTGAAAAGATATATTCCAAGCCGGAGATATTTGCGCAGTGCCGCAACTGGCTGAGTGCTACGTTCAAAGAGGCCAAAACTATCCCTGTTGCCAGCAGCGCTCGTGCGGCACAGATGGCGGCACAGGAAGAAGGCGCGGCAGCGATAGGTTCGATAATTGCCGCTGAGCTTTACGGCTTGAAGGTTGTATGCGAAAATGTAGAAGATATAGCGAACAATACGACGCGGTTTTTTGTTATCGCCAAAGAGGATGCGCGTCCTACCGGCGACGATAAGACCGCTATTGTGTTCAGTACGGGTCACAAGGCCGGTGCGCTTGCGGATGTGCTGGATGTTTTCAAGTCGTATAAGATAAATTTGACGAATATCGAATCGCGTCCGAGCAAGAAACGGGCGTGGGAGTATTATTTCTTTATGGATTTTGTTGGGCATCGTACGGATGCCAACGCGATTAAAGCTCTCGAGGAATCTCGCGGGCATTGTTTGCAGCTTTCGGTGCTGGGCAGTTTTCCGCGAGCGAATGAGCTATTGGAATGATTATTAAATAGCCGCGAATGAACGAATCGAGACGGATTAACACGTATTAAAAATTTGGTGATATTTTGATTGATTTTGGGAGCAGAATAATGCGAAAGCCTTTTGTGGCTGGTAACTGGAAAATGAATATGGATGGCGAGTCAAGTATCGCGCTTGTTAAAGGCATCGCCGCTGAGCTTGACGGTGATATTCGCGAGCGTGTCGATGTCGCTGTTTGTCCGCCGTTTGTATATCTTGCGGAGGTGGTATCGGCTGCCAGAAGTACTGGTATAGCCGTTGGGGCGCAGGACCTTTATTTCGAAAAGAACGGTGCGTTTACCGGTGAGATAAGCACGGCAATGCTCAAAGACGTTGGCTGTAATTATGTTCTCTGCGGTCACAGCGAGCGGCGTCATGTTATAGGCGAAACCGATGAGCTTATAAACAAAAAGGTTACAGCCGCAATTAGCGGCGGGCTGCTTCCGATTTTGTGTGTGGGCGAATTACTCGAACAGCGCGATGCCGGCAAGACCGAAGAGGTGGTCGAAAAGCAGATTCGAGCGGGATTGGCGGGACTTAATGAGGCAAGGGCAATGGCGGTAACGATTGCTTATGAGCCTGTGTGGGCTATAGGAACGGGACGGAACGCTACGCCGCAGCAGGCGCAGGAAGTGCATGCGATGATACGCGGGCTTCTTGCCGAGATGTATGGTCAGAAGCTGGCAGAGCAGACGCGAATCCAGTATGGCGGTTCGGCTAAGCCAGATAACGCTGGCGAACTATTGCGCCAGCCGGATATTGACGGTTTGCTTGTGGGCGGTGCGAGCCTGAAAGCCGATTCTTTCGCAGCGATTTTTAGAAGTGTTTAATTAAGACAAGAATTTACGCGGAAATTTTAGACACCGGTTACAAATGTTTTAAAGTATAAAATTTGAAAATTGAGAGGAAAAAAAGATGACGATTTGCCCGATACTGGCGGTAGGTTTCATAATGAAAGCGGTGGCTGTTTTGTGGTTTCTGAGTGCTTTGGTTTTGATACTAATAATCCTTATTCAAAAAGGTCGCGGCGGCGGTCTTAGTGGCGCGTTCGGCGGCGGCGGAATGGCCAGCAGTGTTCTTGGGACCAAGACCGGCGATTTTCTGACCTGGGCTACGATATGTTTGGTGGGACTATTTTTTGTGCTGCTTATTGTGATGGCTCGTTTCTATCATCCTTCGGTGGGGCAGTATGC
>JAQURJ010000065.1 GCA_028715705.1 Phycisphaerae bacterium
TTATCGTACGATGTCAAAAATTTGTTTGCAGGTTTTGAGGACGTCTTTGAGCCAGTCAATTGGCATAATGCAGGCTGCGTCGGATTTTGCTTTTGCCGGTTCGGGATGAACCTCGAAGAAAAGCCCGTTCGCACCGGCTGCGACGGCTGCCTTGGCCAGAACCGGAGCCATTTCGCGGCTGCCCGCGCTTGCGTTACCGAGGCCGCCTGGCTGCTGGGTGCTGTGGGTTACGTCAAAAATCACGGGACAGCCCAGTTTTTTCATTATCGAAAGAGCCGTCATATCATTTACCAGCCGGTTGTATCCGAAAAATGTCCCGCGCTCGGTCAGCATAATCTGGTCGTTGCCGCTGGCGCGAATTTTATTGACCACGTTGTCCATTTCCTGCGGACTCATGAACTGTCCCTTTTTGACGTTTATGGGTTTGCCCGTTTCGGCGCATGCGCAGAGCAGGTCGGTCTGTCTGCACAGGAACGCAGGAACCTGCAAGCAATCCACAACTTCTGCGGCAGGTGCGGCCTGATTCGCTTCGTGGATGTCGGTAACTATGGGCAGTTTGGTTTGCTCTCTTACTTTGGCAAGTATTTCAAGACCTTTTTCCAGACCCGGCCCGCGGAAGCTGTCGATACTGCTGCGGTTGGCCTTGTCGAAGCTGGCCTTGAATATAATCTTTACACCGGTGTTTTGTGAAATATCACGCAGCCGCTTTGCGATGTCGAGACAAATCTGTTCTGATTCAATAATACACGGCCCAGCGATAACAAACAGGTCACCATCAAGTGAAACATTAACCGCATTTGCCAAGCCACTTCCTATTATAAATTGCTTTGCCATATTCTTAAATCCTTAGACACCGATTGACACTGTTTATTTAGACACGGATTAACACCGATTAACACGGTTTTTATCCAATCGCTCTTAAAATTCTTGTACGCAGGCCGACGGGCTTTCCGCCTTCTATTGCCATCACATTCACAGCCGAAGGTATTATTTCGATCTCGGCTGGCAAGTCCGGGCCTGGGTCGCCGTCAATTTCAGAACACATATTTGCCGCTGGTGATGAAACTTTTATATTCTTGCCCCGCAGATAAGTCGTCTGTTTGCTGCGGAGGTGCTGCTTGAACATAGTAAGCAGTGAAATCTTAATAAGGCTAAAGCGGTTTGCGCATTTGAAAATACAAACATCGAGCAAGCCATCGCTGAAATCGGCGTTTTTCGCTATCTCCAGCCCGATCGCATAATGCGAAATATTGCCCACAAAGACAAGCCCTCTATCCTCAAAAACCGTTTCACCGTCTATTTCGACCTTCAGCACCGGAAACTTATAATGCCAGAATGTCCGCCATATCGGCCAGAAATAAGCAAAATGGTTGATATGTCCCTCTCGCTTAGCCGCGACCCGTTTTACAACGTCTGCGTCGAAACCGAATCCGGCGATACACGCGAAGCACTGCCCGTTTATACACCCCAGGTCGAGCGGGCGTTTATATTCCTTTTCGAAAACCTCTATCAAAGGCTTGACTCCGCCATCGAATCCCATCTCGTGCGCGAGAAGATTTTCCGTCCCGGAAGGAACCATAAACAGCGGTTTGTCACTTCCTTCAAGCCCGTGGGCTATCTCTCTGATAGTTCCGTCACCGCCGACCGCAGCCACCATCGCGCAGTCAAAATCGACTGCCGCTTCATTGGCCAGTTGGCGAGCGTGTTCAAGCGATTTTGTCACGCTGCAACGCACGTCAAAACCCTTGGAAACCAGATAGTTCTTAAACTCCCGGCTGACTATCTTGCGGCTGTTCGAACCGCTTTTGGGATTTATTATATAACTTATGTATCCATCCTTTGGATTCATTGTTTCCTCATTTTACTTTCTAAAAGATGAGCATAGCTTTCCATGATATGTACCACGTCGCTCAAACCAAGCGATTGTTTCACTTCACCGATCGTTTCGGCATCTTCACCTTCAATCTCAACGAATGTTCCAAGCCCGGCGACTGCATCGAGAGCTACTTCACACTCCCCCAGCCGCCACAACTGCCGCACCTTTGCGACTTCCAGCACTTTTACAAAGCCGAGGTGCAGGAACATATCCTGAGCAGCCTGAAAATTATCAACGCCAAATTCGATCTCGGTTCGCTTTTTTATTTCGCCGGCGAATTTTGCGCCTTTGTAAGTGACAAATATTTTTTCCTCGTCGCCAGCCTGCTGAAATCGCAGGCGAAGACATTTATCTTCCGCTGTCAGCATCCGTTTCGCATCGTCAAGGTAATGGTCTATCTGCCGCTGCTCTTCGATAAACTCGGCACTCATCTCGATAAGGCGCTGCTTTACCGCGTCAAGCGAATCGACTTTCAATTTTGTCTCGATCTCTGTGTGCATATCAAACCATTATATTTACCAGTCTCGGTTTTATTACAATAATCTTTTTAGCCGCTTTGCCATTCATAGCCGCGATAACCTTTTCACATCCAAGAGCTATTTTTGAGATTTCGTCGTCGGTTGCGTCGGCTGGCACAACGATGCGGTCTTTGATCTTGCCCAGCACCTGCACGGCCATCTCGATCTCTTTTTCCTTTACCAGCTCTTCATTGTACGCCGGCCAAGTTTCAAAGCTGAGACTTTCCTTTTTGCCCAGTATCAACCAAAGCTCCTCGGCGATATGCGGGGCGAACGGAGCCAATAGCAGTACGAACTGTTCGACCGCCCGTTTTGGCCTTACATCAAGGCGGCTTAGATGATTAACAAATATCATCATTTGGCTTATCGCGGTATTAAAGCTGAACGTTTCTATGTCACCGGTGACTTTCTTTATTGTCTGATGCAAAATGCGAACGGTTTGCTCATCGCCATCGGCCTCTTTTACCTGGTCAGCTAATTGCCCCGTTTCTTCATCGACGATCATCTTCCAAGCCTTGACCAGAAAGCGATGCACGCCCTCAACACCATTCATATTCCACGGCTTGACCGCCTCCAGCGGCCCCATGAACATTTCGTAAAGCCGCATCGAATCGGCGCCGTAATCGGCTATGACCTTATCGGGGTTGACGACGTTGCCGCGGGATTTGCTCATCTTCTGGCCGTCCTCGCCGAGTATCATCCCCTGATTGATAAGTTTCTGGAACGGTTCTTTAGTACTCACAAAGCCCAGGTCGTAAAGGAACTTGTGCCAGAACCGCGAATACAATAGATGCAGTACCGCGTGCTCGGCTCCGCCGATATAAAGATCGACGTTCATCCAGTATTTTTCCTTGTCGCCGTCCCAGCCGCGAGTTTCATTCTTAGGGTCGAGATAACGAAGATAGTACCAGCAGGAACCGGCCCACTGCGGCATAGTATTCGTTTCGCGCCTTGCTTTTCTGCCGTCGGATAGGGTGACACTGGCCCACTCCTTAGCGTTCGCAAGCGGCGGTTCGGCATTGCCGGTGGGCCTATAATCTTCAACTTCAGGCAATACCAGTGGAAGCTGTTCGGCTGGCAGCGACATAATGTCACCGTCTTCCGTATGCAGTATCGGGAACGGCTCGCCCCAGTACCGCTGGCGGCTGAACAGCCAGTCCCGCAGCTTGTAATTGACCGTTTTCTTGCCAAGGCCTCTTTCTTCAAGCCATGCGGTAATTTTATTTTTGAACTGGTCAGTTGAAAGTCCGTCAAATTCACCACTGTTGATAGCTATCCCGTCACCGATAAAACATGCTTCGCCTTTTTTTATCTGTTCGGCAAGTTCTGCGTTTTGCGGCTGGACGACCGGAATGATCTTCAGGCCGAATTTTTTGGCGAATTCAAAATCCCTCTCATCGTGAGCCGGAACGCTCATTATCGCACCTGTGCCGTAGCTAATCAGCACATAATCGCTTATCCAAATCGGTATTTTTTCTCCATTCACAGGATTAATAGCAAAAGCACCTGTGGATTCGCCAGTTTTTTCTTTGGAAAGATCGGTACGGTCAAGGTCACTTTTACGAGCAGCTTTTTCGCGATATTCGGCGATCTTTTGCTTTTGCTCTTTTGTGGTTATCTTATCAACTAATGCGTGCTCCGGCGCCATTACCATATACGTCGCGCCGAACAGCGTATCAGGCCGCGTCGTGAACACCCTTATATTCTCACCAAATCCGTCTATTGCGAAATCAACTTCCGCACCCGTACTCTTTCCGACCCAGTCGGTTTGCAGTTTCTTGATGGATTCGGTCCATTCAACATCTGCCAAATCATCGAGCAGCCGCTCGGCGTATTTTGTTATCCGCAGCATCCACTGCCGCATCGGCTTGCGATAGACCGGATGTCCCCCGCGTTCGCTGACTCCGCCGACAACCTCTTCATTTGCAAGCACCGTCCCCAAAGCCGGACACCAGTTCACGGCAACCTCGGCCTCATAGGCAAGCCGGTGGTTGTCAATAAATTGTCGCCTTTGCTCCTTAGACAATCCATCAGGAACGGGCAATTGGTCTATCGGTTTTGCCTTCTGCTGGTTCTCATCATAGCAGCTGTTGAATAGTTTCGTAAATATCCACTGCGTCCATTTGTAATATGCAGGGTCGGTAGTATTGACTTCCCTCTCCCAGTCGTAGCTGAACCCCAGGCTCTTTATTTGCTTTCGGATATTATTGATATTACCAGCCGTCGTCTCAGCAGGCGGCGTACCTGTCTTGATAGCGTATTGCTCAGCGGGTAATCCGAAAGCATCCCACCCCATCGGATGTAGAACATTGAACCCTTTCATACGCTTGAAACGCGCCACAATGTCGCTTGCTGTATAGCCTTCAGGGTGGCCGACGTGCAGGCCCTGCGCGCTTGGATAAGGGAACATATCAAGTACATAATACTTTGGCCGCGAACCATCGCAATCAACGGCGCGAAAAGTCTTGTTGTCTTCCCAGTACCGCTGCCACTTCTGTTCTATTTGGGTAAAATCGTAACCGCTTTTTTTATCAGTCATAGCATCCATTTTTCCAACTCAAAACTAAGAACTCATCGAATGCGGACAGGCGTGATCTGTGCATCCGGCGCATTTCTTGGATTGTCCTGCCTTGCTCACGCCGGCACTGAACACCGAAAACTGCCTATCGAGCTTGCCTTCGCTGCATGCCGGGCAGGTTTTCTTCGTTTTTTTCGTTACATTTTCCAGAAATTCGCTAATTTTGCCGCAATTTCGGCACTTATATTCAAAAACAGGCATAGAAACAATCCTCAAAAACGCCAGCCAAAACCCCATATTATATAAAATCTGCCGCAAAACTCCACCAAAAACCCTTTACCTTTTATCCCCCATTTTATAAACTTAGGCGTATAGGAATTTTTATTGGGTTGTGAGGTTAAGGTTAGGCAGTGAGTTAAGTAGTGGGGTCTGGTAGTGTGGCTATACTTACCACTCACTACACACAACCAAACTCGCTTCTTTGCCTTGACCTCGCTGCTGTTGTATCGATTGGGTGAAAAGTGTCTAAAAACTCATGGTATGTAGGCGGATTGAACTTTGAATGCTCCGGCTGCGGCAACTGCTGCAGCGGCCCGGACGAAGGCGTTATCTGGATTAATAAGCAGGAATTGCAGCTTTTGGCCGAGTTTCTGAAAATGCCTATCGAGGACATCCGGCGAAAATACACCAAACGGCTCGGCTTCAAGACGACCATTATCGAGGAGCCTGTTAACAAAGACTGCATTTTTCTGGAAAAGAAAAACGGCCAAAAACGATGCACAGTTTATTCTGTCCGCCCCAGCCAGTGCCGTACCTGGCCGTTCTGGACGAGCAACCTTGCCGGCCCAACCGACTGGGACCATGCCGCTGTCAGATGTCCCGGTATAAACCGAGGCGAAAAATATACCTTTGAAAGAATTGAAAGAATACGAAAGAACAAGCTTTGAATTAAATACGAGGCAGTAAATCCTGCTGTTTGAAATGGTTAAGTAATTGAATTCAAGGCGTTTTTAGTGTGAGACAACGCTTGAGATTTTGAAAACCGGCAGCAGAAGAGCTATGGCTATCGTCCCAATGATCGCCCCAAGAATGGTTATCATTATAGGCTCAATAAGCGCCATAACGCCTTTGATCGAATTTTCCAGTTTCTGCTCATAGAAGATAGATATTTTGTCGCTGACGGCACCGAGTTTGCCGCTCTTTTCACCGGCTCGGAGCATCTGTACGATACCCGGACTTATCAAATTACCGTATTCAGAGATGCGAATGGATTCAGAGAGCTGATAGCCGTCTCGAATCTTTTTGTCGGCGTCACTCCAGAGCTTTTTGAAATAATAATTATCGCAGCAGCCCTTTATGACATCGATGGAATCGAGCAGACTTACCCCTGTATTAATCATAGTCGCCATAATACGCATACTTCGCGTTATGACCACATCAACGAACATAGTGCCAAATACAGGGGTGCGAATCTTAATGTAATCAAGAACCTTTTGTCCGCTCTCTGTCTTCGACCAGTTGTAATAACCCATTGCGATGAGCACTATGGCTGTGAAAACTCCCGCCAGGATATCCATATTGCTCATCAGTTGGCTAAATCCCACCAGTGCGCGTGTAAGGGTAGGTAAGGCCGCTCCGCGTGCCTCGTAAATTTTTGTGAACCGCGGCAGAACAAAGAACATCAGCGTACCTGTCGCTGCAACAGCCATAAGAGCCATTATCAACGGATAGGTCATTGCGCCTTTAATCCGCTTTCTTGTCTCATTTTCAAAAGCGATATAGCCGCTGAGTACCATCAGCATCTTCGACATTTTACCGGAAGCTTCAGAAGCTTGTACCATGCTGATGAACATTGAGTTGAAAATATTCGGATAAAGAGACAAAGCGGTTGAAAAAGTTTCACCAGCCTTGACATGCCCGGTAACATCATCGAGAACAGCTTTAAATGCGAGATCACCGGTCTGTTCGGTTATGGCGTCAAGAGCATCACTTAAAACAACACCGCTATCAATCATAACCGAGAGCTGATTGGTAAACAGGACAAGGTCAGCCTGTTTGATCCTGACCTTTTTAAGCTGCTCACTGGCGGCTCTTTGAACAGGAATCGCCATTCCCTGCTCATGAGCAGCGGATTTTGTTGTATCGGTTTTTCGTGCAGCAGTTATCATTTTTACGCCTGTGTTGTCCTCAAGACCTCTTCTACAGAAACTATACCGGCTTTGACCTTTTGAAAACCATCCTGCTGAAGTGAGGTCATACCTTTCTCAATTACTTTAGTTCTTAACCTCTTGAGACTGGCACGGTCATTGATCATCTCCATTATCTCAAAATCAGGTACGAACAACTCATGCACCGCTATTCGGCCTGTATAGCCGGTATTTCGGCACTTCTTGCATCCCATCCCACGGAAGTATTTTTCAATCTCCACTCCCGCTTGTTCAACGATCTTTTTAATGCCGCTGCCCGGCTCATATTCTGTTTTGCAATTAGGGCATATTTTTCTGACAAGACGCTGGGCAAGTACCCCAACCAGCGAAGCACTCAATAGATACGGCGCAACGCCAAGATCAAGCAGCCGCGTTACCGCTCCTGGGGCGTCGTTTGTATGCAGGGTCGAAAAAACAAGGTGGCCGGTAAGCGCGGCCTGCACGGCTATGGTGGCGGTTTCCTCATCACGTATTTCGCCAACCATTATCATATCCGGGTCCTGCCGCAACAGACTCCGCAAAGCGCTTGCAAAGCTGAATCCCGCACCTTCATTGACCGGAAACTGATTTATACCGGTGATATTGCATTCCACAGGGTCCTCTACGGTGCAGATATTCACTTCTTCGCTGCTCAATTCGGCCAGTGTCGCGTATAATGTGGTATTCTTACCTGAACCGGTGGGACCTGTAACAAGGATTATACCGTTTGGCGATTCCATAACCCTGCGATAGTTTTCAAGATTGTTATAGGAGAAACCGAGCGCTTCGAGGTTATAAAGTATCCGCTGCGGATTGATAATACGTATAACAACTTTTTCACCGAAACTGCCGGGCATTACCGAAACACGCAGATCGATGGGTTTGCCTTCTATGAGAACATGAATGCCGCCATCCTGCGGAAGGCGTCTCTGGGCAATGTCAAGGTCAGCCATGATTTTTATACGGCTGACCAGTGCTGAATGCATCTGGTGCGGAGGACGCATCTTTTCGAACATTTTACCATCTACCCTGTAACGAACACGAAGTTTCTTTTCGCCAGGTTCGATATGAATATCACTCGCATTGTCACGAACACCGTTATAAAGCAAATAATTGACCAGTTTTACAACAGGCGACTGACCGGCTATCTCTTCGAGATCGGTGATATCCTCGGTTATATTCTCAATAAGGGTAAAATCTTCGAGGCCTTCTTCGTCAATAATATCGTCAATAACAAAAACATTGGCAGCGGGAAGATATGTCTGAAGAGTAGCGGTAATATCCTTGCTGGTCGCAACCACAAGCTGTACATGGCATCCGCTGAGACGTTCGATCTCATCAATTAGAAAAACATTTGTCGGCTCATGAACGGCTACAACTAAGGAATTATAAATTTTGAATAACGGAAGTATGGTATGCTCTTCGAGGAATTCGCGGGGAAGTATTTCAATAACTTTTGAATCACAGAGCTTTGGGCTTATCTGGGCATAAGGCAGACCGTAGGATTCGGCAAGTGCGCTTGCGATCTGGTTTTCGGTGCAAAACCCCAATTCCACCAGCAGTTCGCCAAGCAGCTTGCGATGGTTGCTGTTTTTTTGCGCATCAAGGGCCTGCTGGATTTGCTCGTCCGTCACGACGCCCCTGCTTACAAGCAACTGGCCAAGCTGCATCTTGTTTTCAACTGCTATCTGCACCATTTTTCACCTTTTCTGTCAGGTAAAACTTTTCACCGCCTCTGTAAGTTCGGTATATTTGTCAAACTCACCGGCCAGACGTGTTATCTCAAATATTTTCGAGCAATTTTCATCGAGTCCGGCAAGCCGTAACTCACAATTATTATCATTACAGTAATCTCTGGCCCATAACAACTGTTCGAGTCCTGCGCTGTCAACGAAAGATACTTCGGTCATTGACAGAACGATACCCGACTTTTGTTTTGAGATAATATCCATAATATTTTTTTGGAACATATCAACTACATCGCTGTCAAACTCTCCCTGAAGCTCGATCACTGTCACATTTTCATAATCCTGTGCTTTTATTCTCATTTGACCAATACCCCCACCGCCGCAGCACCATATTGAGCGAAATCATCCTCTTCACTTTTTACAAAACCGTCAGCGATCGCTTTCCAAAGAGTATAAATGTCACTATTTATAAACGTATCGACAATTTTTTCGTCAAGCTGAGTGCCGGCTGCTTCTTTTATCAGTGACAATGCTTTGTCAAGGCTCATGGCGTCACGATAAGTTCTTTTGGATGTCATGGCATCAAAAGTGTCCGCAACAGCGACAATACGCCCTATCAGCGGTATGTTTTCCCCCTTAAGCCCCTGAGGATATCCTTTCCCATCCAAGCGTTCATGGTGACACAATACACCTGGGATGATATTACGCATCTGCTTTATCTGTTCGAGGATTCCTGCCCCTACCGCAGGATGAGATTTAATAATATCGTATTCCTCGTTGGTAAGCTTTTGCTCTTTGCACAATACTGTTTCGCCAATTCCAATCTTTCCGATATCGTGTAAAAGTCCGGCAAGATAAACCGTATGTATCTGCTCCGGACTCATTTTGTATTCACCGTCAAGGCGCTCCGCGAGCCACTTTGAGATAAAGGCGACACGTTCAGAATGACCTCGCGTATACTGGTCCTTGGCGTCTATACTGCTGGTAAGAGCGCGCAATGAACCGATGAAAAGCTCCTTTATATCCATAAAAAGCTTTCCATTTTCGACGAAGACGGCACAACTGTTGGCAATGGAATTGAAAAGTTTGACATCCGGGCTGTCAAAATCCGCTTTGCCCCTTCGATTAACCGCCACCATCATTCCGATCAGGTTTCGCTCATCATCATCTTTTCTGCTGCCTGTTCCCAAAAACGGAACGGCTATAATATTGTTAATACCCGGCGGCCAATGATATCTGAAAGGCGAATCGACTTCGCTGTCCAACAGCGCCTCCCTTCCGGAGGTCAATTCTTTTCTAAGCCGCTCGAAAAGAATTTCCGAAGAATCATCATCCAGGTCTATCAATCCCAACCCAGCGGTAAGAACAAGTTTATCCCGCCCTTCAATCGTCCTTCGAAGGAGTACGGCAATCCCTTCAACAGGTACAACTTCGGTAAGACTGTCAGCGGCCATCTGCAGAAAGTTGGCTTCGGCTTCAGTAAGTTTCATATTAACGCCAAGTTTATGAAGGAGGACAAGCTCTTCGTAAACCTGCGACAGCTCTTCGCTTATAGCGTCGATATGCTGCTCACTTTTGCATTTAGCTTCGAACTCCCGATGAAACGAATCAAGTAATTCTCCAACAAAATCGCAGAAATATTTATCTGTATTTTCAGGAAGATGAACAAGAACCGCTCCAACAGGATATGAACCATCAAAAACCACTCTGCCGATAATTCTATTTTCTTCGAAATGCCTGTTATGACTCATCGAATGAATAAGCTTTAATCCGCAGTAGCTTAGTATTTGCGAATTTGATTTGAATTCTTCTGTTTCGCACAATACAAGAATTTCGCCCGAAGTACCGCAAAGCGCAAAATTCAAGCCGAGGCGATTGGCCCGCTCCCCAAAGAGTCTGAAATCGCGAAGTTGTAACGTCTGTAATTTTTCAGCATTTGTTGTCATATTAATTATTGGAATTAACTTGCCAGCATTTGTCTGGCGTGAAGAATATCTTCTATATTCATCAAAAGTTCACGAGGACTGAATGGTTTACTGAGACATTCGGAGATATTGAGTTGTTTTTTTTGCTCATCATCTATTGAAAAACCTCTTGCCGTAAGCATGACAACCGGAATCTCGCTGGTCTGATCGTTTTCTCGCAGTTTTTGCACAAACTCAAGACCGTTGAGTATCGGCATCTGAAAATCAGTAATGATAATATCCGGTTTTTCCTCACAAGCCAGTTCGAAGCCCTGCTGACCATTTTCAGCGGTAGTTACCTCGTAACCATTATTTCTCAACTTGATAGCCACGATATGGACTATGTGGATCTCATCATCAACCACTAAAACTTTCTTTTTATCCATTGTTTATCTCCTGTAATTAAGCAATCTGCAAACAATCGGCAGAAGCAAGGGGCAATTCAAACCAGAAAGTACTGCCTACACCAACCTCACTGGTGACGAACACCTTACCCCCATGTACCTTTTCGACAATTTGTTTGACCAGGTTAAGCCCAAGCCCGGTTCCTTTGGCATATTTTTCATTTTTCTTGACACGATAAAATTTATCAAAAACCCTCGGCAGTTCTTCCTGGTCAATTCCAACACCGGTATCACTGATGCTTACCCTCACAACTCCATCAGATTCGTCGACCCCGCTTTGAATACTAACTTTTCCACCGTTTTGGGTGTACTTGACCGCATTGCTGAGAAGATTGATAATAACCTGAGAAATCATGTTTTTATCGGCATAAACCTGATCAAATACTATCGGAATCTGCCCAATAACTTCGATGTTCTTTTCTTTTGCATAGTTTTTGATCATCTGCATCTGTTCTTTTATAAGCAGTGTTATACTGACAGGCTGCTTGTCCACCTTAACCAGACCCGATTCTATTCGTGAGACATTAAGAATATCCTCTATGAGGGCGTTAAGCCGTTTGGCCTGACTTTGGATGACCGAATAAAATTCAACTCGCGTCTGTTCATCATCAGCTTCTCCGTCCACAAGCATTTCTGAATAGGCGGTAATGGAAGCAAGAGGAGTTTTAAGTTCATGTGAAACGTGGCTGATGAACTCGTTTTTCATTTGCGATATCTGCTTTTCTCGGGTGACGTCATGGAAAACCGCAACAATCCCTGTGGGAATATCGCCTTTATCATAAACGCCGCTGATAATACAATCATAAGTTTTAAGGCCTGCATTCAGCCGACCGGCTGAAATTTCCAACTGTTTTTTCTTATGATGTATTCTGCTTTTTCTGCTGCCACGGAACAGTTCGATCAGGTCGAGATTCCGGCTAAAAATTTCATCTATTGACTTTCCCGCAGAAGTTTCATATTCGAAATCGAAAAGCTCGGCAGCCTTCTGATTGGCAAGAACGATATTGTCATATTCATCGGTAACAACCACAGCATCGCTGATACTGTGAATAATAGCTTCAATGCTTTTTTTCTGTCTTTGGCTGAGCTGGTTGGCAAGCCGCAGTTCTTCAATTTCGATTTGTGTCTTTCTGTCTTGCTCATGCTTTTGCTCAAGGCCTGCGGTCAAAGTTTCAGCCTGGATGAGCATTGCCTTGTGAACCCAAACGCAATAATGTATCAGCCATCCGCCTGCGACGCAAACTGCTGCGGCAACAATAACGGTTAAAAAGCCCGCGCCAGAAAATATCGCACCCAGAAGATTAGCCCCAAGAGCAATCGCAGTTAGTGATATAATTACAGGTTGTGAATCTTTGTTTTTCAAAAGGCTCTCCTCTACCAACAATTTATGAATTCGAGGCAATTTTATCAGATTTTTGTTCAATCTGAGGCTGTTCACCGGTTGATATTTGCGAAGCTGTTTTAAACGCTTCTCTTGCC
>JAQURJ010000066.1 GCA_028715705.1 Phycisphaerae bacterium
GGCTATGCGGATGCCAACATATAATATCCCCCGCATTATATGCTGTGCCGAGGATTTCGACAAATATATTGCCTTGCCAAGAGGCTGTCTTGATGACTTGAAGGAACTATTTGGGCAACTCGAAATTCAGGTTTTTGTCGGCGATAAGCAATTCTCTGGCCAACCAATCGATGTCGCATTCAATGGAACACTATACCCAGAACAAAAGGCTGCGGCAACCGCCTTGCTTGAACATGACAATGGCATTCTCGCCGCAACGACAGCATTTGGTAAAACCGTCGTTGCATGCTACATGCTGGCTCAAAGAAACGCGAATACCCTGATTCTGGTACATCGCCGCCAACTACAGGAGCAGTGGAAAGTGCGACTGGAACAGTTCCTTGATATTGATAGTGGTAATATTGGTCTGATTGGTGGAGGTAAAAGAAAGCCAACCGGAAAAATTGACATTGCTATTATCCAAAGTCTCAGTAAAAAAGGTGTGGTTGATGACATTGTTGCTGAATATGGGCATTTGATTGTAGATGAATGTCATCATATTTCTGCCCCGAGCTTTGAAGCCATTACAAGGCAGTATAAAGGAAAGTATATAACCGGACTTTCCGCCACAGTAACACGAAAAGACGGACACCATCCGATCATTTATATGAATTGCGGTCCAGTTCGATACAGGATTTGCGCAAAATCAGAGGCCAAAAAGCGAACCTTTACCCATAGGTTGATTATCAGAAATACAAAATTCGAATTACCGCCCAATCTGAAAACGAAAGAAAAAATCACAATAACCGACCTGTACTCAGCATTAATGGACAGTATCCCCAGGAATGCTATGATTCTTGAAGATGTGATGGAAGCGATACATGACGGGCGTTTTCCGGTTTTGCTTACGGAACGCCGTGAACATCTGGAGTATTTTGCTGAAATATTACAAAACCAAGTTGATAATCTGATTGTCTTTAAAGGGGGCATGGGTAAAAAGCAGTTGGCAAATGCACAAGACAAGTTGAATTCGGTTTCGGATGATAAATCAAATCTGATTTTAGCGACGGGCCGTTATCTTGGCGAAGGATTTGATCATTCCCGGCTTGATACATTGTTTTTGGCTTTACCGGTTTCATGGAAGGGCACTGTGGCTCAGTATGCCGGACGGCTTCATCGCGACCATCACAGCAAAAGTGAGGTTATTATTTACGATTATGCGGATTTGAATGTACCAATGCTGGCAAAAATGCATGAACGCCGATTGGTAGGTTATAAAGCAATTGGATATGAGTACCAGTCATTTTATGAAAATAACAATTCGAAGGTATAATAATGGCAAAAAAGAAAACAGAACCATTCGTTGATTTATCATGGGACGACCTTAGAGAATGGGCCAGCAGCAAAATTGTTGAACGAGGCAAGAGTTATCAGCGTCAGAAGCTGGTATCGAAATTAGCAGTGCTTGATAACGGTGGTCTGCTTGCATGGGTTGACGGAACACACAAATATGCCACACAGGTCACAATGGATGAAGATGACCTGCCGGAGTCGATTTGCACCTGTCCGTACGGCTGTGATTGTAAGCACGGCGTAGCAGTAGTTCTGGAATATCTGGAACAAATCAAAAAGAACAAACGTGTTCCAAAAGCGGCTAAAAATGATGAACGTCTTTCTCTTTTTGACGAGGATGGATGGGATGACGATGTTGATGAGGTCGATGATGAAGACGACTATGATTACGATGAATCGCCTCTGGCTAAAAAGATAAAACCTGAGATTGCCGCCTATCTGGGCGGAAAATCCAAGACGCAACTTACCGAATTGCTTTGTGATCTGGCGGAGAAATTTCCGAAGATGGCACAGGAATTGACAGACCGCAATCAGCTTGCTTCGGGAAATGTAAAATCACTGATCACTCGTCTGAAAAAAGACATTCGTGAAATCAGCAGCGAGTCTGGCTGGCAGAATTATTGGGAACATGAAGGATATACGCCCGATTACTCCCAGATACGTATAAAATTGGAAACCTTGCTCAAGGCCGGTCATCCGGACGAGGTGCTAAAGCTGGGAAAGGAACTGATTGAACTTGGGAACCGGCAAGTTGAGGAAAGTCATGACGATGGGGAAACCGCCACGGAAATCGAGGAATGTATGCCGGTTGTTGTAAAGGCACTGGAGCAATCTTCGATGGCCAATGCGGACAAGCTGGCATGGGCTGTAGATGTTGTTCTGAAAGATGATTATGATGTTTTCAATGCCTTTGATGACTATTTGGGACTCAGACATGCCAAGGCGGATTGGAATATTCTGGCCGATCAATTACTGAGACAGCTTAACCAAATGAAATCTTCCAATAGCCGGAGCGATTATCATCGGAATTACATGCGTGACCGAGTCAGTGATTGGGTTATGTACGCCCTTGAACAAGCCGGCAGAGAGGATGAGATTATACCGCTTTGTGAGACTGAGGCTCAAAAGACCGCCAGCTATGCCCGATTGGTAAAATACCTTATCGCAGAAAAAAGGTATATAGATGCCGAGCGGTGGATTCAGGAAGGCATTCAAAAAACTGAAAAGGAATTACCCGGAATTGCTTCTGATTTGCGAAACAGACTAAAAGAGATTCGCTCTTCGCAAAAAGACTGGATTTCAGTGGCGACAATGCAAGCCGAAGAGTTTGTGCGTTATCCTTCACAAGAAACGTTTTTAGCATGTAAAACAACCAGTACAAAAACGAAAAGTTGGCCAAAAGTTCGAGAGCATCTTATGGTTTATCTGGAAAAAGGCGAATTGCCCTGGAAGCAAAAGGGCTGGCCGCTTGGTAAATCCGATCAAGTCAAGCCGGAAAGGTCGTACCGCAATACCTTCCCAATGACGGATGTTCTGATCGACATTGCCATTCTGGAAAAAAAACCGGAACAGGTACTTTTCTGGTATGATCAATCCCAGAAAGACAGGCATAGCTGGGTGGGGACGGGGGACGACCGGATCGCTGCGGCCATTCAGGATCATGCACCGGAGCGGTCAATTGCTATCTGGAAAACAATCGCCGAAGGGTTTATCAATCAAACGAAGCCCAGTGCCTACGAACAGGCCGCCGGTTATCTACGGAAAGCCGAAAAAGTCATGAAGCAACAGAAAAAACTGACCGAATGGAAAATTTATTTAAATGGTCTCCGAGAACAACATGCCAGAAAAAAACGTTTCATCGAAATCCTGGACCACTCCGACGGCAGGCCGATCATAAGCAAAAAACGATAACCGGTTCTCGACATCATTTCATTCATACAAATGGGATAAACAAGAAAGGGATTTTGATGAGATTTCCGGAGTGTGAAGAAATCACTTTCACTCGCGAAGAATTTTATGAGGTTGTGTGGAGCAAGCCCGCAACAAAGATTGCTGCGGAATTAGGCTGCTCTGATGTAGCTATTGCGAAGGTATGCAAATCCTATAAAATACCCAAGCCCCCTGTGGGTTACTGGGCCAAATTTCAGCATGGCAAAAAAACAAGAAAAGCTGCTCTTCCTAAATGTGATGAACCAGAAATACAATCTCTTACATTTCGCAAATATCCGAAGAAGGATAAATCCATTGCCGTTGAACCACTCCCTGAATTTGATCAGGATATCATCCAGATACTTGAAAAAGCCAAGAAACTTCCTCCCTTGCAGGTATCCACCCGTCTGAATCACCCCCATCCTCTGATTCAAATTACAAAGAATGCCCTGGGGGGCTGTCGTCACGAAGAACATGGTTTGTTGCATTGTTATAGGTATGATAATCAAAATACACTAAATGTATCGGTCAGCCGGAATTCTCTCACTCGAGCGATGTGTATTATGGATGCAATCATCAAACGAATCGAACAATTTGGAGGGAAGGTAGAAATACACGAACATCGCTGGCGAGGGATGACAACCGAGGTTATTATTGCGGGAGAGCAAGCTGGAAGCCTAAGACTTCGTGAAAGATACAACCAGCATCGGGTCGAGAAAAAACCCGGTGAAAGATATTCATATGACCGCATGACATACACTCCAAACGGGATGCTTGTTTTGGAATCGGGTGTGTCGTATCTGGGTTCGGCTTACTGTCAGGATACCGCTCAAAAATATCGGTTGGAGGACCGGCTCGATAAAGTGCTCATAAATTTTATCAAAGAGGCCGGGCTCATCCGAATCAGACGACGGAAAGAAGAAGCTGCCAGACTTCAGCGGGAAGCAGAAGAAAAAGAGCGAATTAAGCGGGAAGCGGAACTCCAGCGACGCCGGGAAGAACTCCAGTCGAAACAAAAACAAGAGCAGGATCGCATCGATGAACTTATGCGGAATGTGAATGGATGGCGACAAAGTCAGGATATTCGTGCTTTTCTTGAGGCGGCAAGACAATTTGTACTCCAAAGAGACGGAAAACTCCCGGAGACAGGGCAAAACGCAGAATACTTTATTTGGGCAGAAAAGCAGGCTGATCGATGCGATCCCTTCAAGCCGAGCCCACACTCGGTGCTGGATGAATCAATCTGAAATGGCCCCATAAGCTCTCACGGTAAAACGCTGATGATTTGCTAAGTTAAGTTACACCTATTTACAAAAAGAAAAGTTTTTATGTTCCTTCCCTTTTCTGATATATTCTTATTGACCTTTACAGGTTTGGATCAGTGCTCCAATCGCCAACTTTATATGGTCGGGCAATATGGGCCAGATATTGATAAGCTCTTTCAAATCATCGAGCGGATTTTTGTGCACACATTTAGCACACTTTTTATGCAAAAAAGTGTCCGAAGAGTGTTCTGGAACTGTAAGATTTTGTTCAAAATCAGTGTTTTGTGAATTTTTGTAAGTGTTAGTATTTGCAAGACTTTGTGCGATTTCTGTTGCGTTTATGCCGGTGTTCTGTAAAGATGTGTCAGAAGCGGCCAATGGGGTTCGAATCCCCCCGCCTCCAGTCCAGAATTAGCTAAAATCGCTGTTTCTGGCTCATTAGAAGGGTTTTTAAATTCACCCTTGTTCGTCCTTAATCTATCCTGGGCGCAGAGTGTGGCTAAGTAATTGGCACAATTTATTTGGCCGAAATCAGGCAGCATCGACACCGCTTTTTGCTGAGTTTCCTCGAATGCTCTGCCGTAAGTATTGAACGTAAGTTTTGAGTCGGAATGCCTCGCAAGCTGCTGGGCCACTTTCAAAGGTGCGCCGCTGTTAAGCAGGAAGCTTATATAGCTGTTGCGAAGACTGTGGAAAACGATCTTATTTCCCTCATCATCATTGAGTGGCAATTCCGCTGTCTTTAAGTCCTTTTTTATCATGACGGAAGTTTTTGTCGACTTACTGAACCCTTGAAATATATTTTCGCTGTCCTTCGCTTTTTTGAAAACTCTTAAACTTTGCAGCATTTGAGCAACCCCTGTTGGAATTGGCTGCTTTGCCTCTCTTGCGTTCTTGGTAGTATCGGCTCTTGCCAGCATAAACGCGCTTTGGCCGTCAATATGCAGATCACACCATCTAAGCTGGAAAAGCTCATTTTTACGCAGCCCTGTCAGGCCAGCAAGCAGATATAAAATGCCCCTGTCATGGCCGGTAGTATTTCTGATGATAATGTTTTTGCTGATCGTTAACAGAGCGATTTTTCGATGTCAGAAAACTAAATGGGGGAGTTGTTCGGGCAAGAATAATATCAACCTTAATATCAATATTAGTTTTTTGCCTGAAAATTTGCAGAATTATATCCTTCTTCATGAATTGGTTCATACTAAGGTGAAAAATCATAGCAAATTATTTTGGACTGAGCTGGATAAATACACACAGAGCAAAGCGAAAGAGCTGGCTAAAGAATTGAAAAACTACCGAATGAAGATTACACGCTAATTTTTTGGGGAAGTCTCTTCTAAATCAACTTCCATAGAAGCGAAGGATTCTTTGGGGTTTTTATATGAAATGTATTGACATGATGGTATCATTAATTTGAATAGAGACGTCAAAAGGGGATAACTCTCGATGGGTCATCAGGTATTTGGCTTCCTGAATAAGCTCATTTACCGAGCCGGTGACTTTTCTGTTATCTGTTTTGGAAAAAGATATTTGTCCGGCGTTGGGGGCTATCAGTCTTCTGAAAATAAACTCATAACCATCGCTCTTTAAAAAGTCGCCCATAAAATTAAGAGTGCTTTTGATAAACTCATTGTCATCAGTAATTCCACGGCCATACATTAAAAAACTATAAAGGGAGGCGGTGTTGGTTACCATAATATACTGAGCACGTTCATGTGTAAAAAGATGAGTTGCCCAATCTGTAAAAGGATTATTGGCTGGCGGCAGAGTCGTCAGCGGCGGCATTTTAATTTTTTTGGCCATCTTGCTTGTTAATCGAAATATCATTTCTGAAAATCCTATATTTTTTCAGTCTTTTTGTTAGAAGCATTGTAATTGAATAACAACATAGACGCCAGAAAAACACAATTTCCTATAGTTGGTAAAACCCAAAATTGCTATTGCGCCGGACGGGCTAAGTGGGGAGGTAAATCGAAACCGGGGTGGGGGTGTGGTTCGGATTCTGGGCAGGCAGGAGTCCCACTGAAAATTTATTACAAGTGCCAATTCTCATTTCATCTTTTCCAGCTGGGTCAGGAACAAATCCCTGCTCCACAAATCGAGTGAAGGCTGCTCTGCTGTCCTTACAAATCGCCGCACATCCTCTGTTGTCATTTTCCAGTCAATCATTTTAATGATCTTTTCAAGTTCAGTTAAACACCATTCCAAGTTGACATCGATATCCTGCCCCTTCCATGGGCCTTGCTGTTTAAGTGCCGAAGCAAGAAACGGATAGTTAGCCATAATCCTTTGACTTGTATACCAAAGAAAATCATACCAGTCCCTGCCTTTTACATATTCCCTGCAAAGCAGAGCATGTAATTTTCCAGCAAACAAGCTTGGTTTGTCTTGTACAGCGACAGAAGATACAAAAGGAAAATCGAGATATTTGATTTCCGATTGGCTGCCAATTGGCGGATTGGTATCGACCTCAAATTTGATACGAATCTTACGAATCGGGCCTGTTTTACCCGCATGGTTTAGCTGTAAGACTTTCCCGATAGAATCATCTTTAAGAAAAGCTTTTTTGACAGCAATATCCGTTTTAGAGCGGTCGGTAATATCAACCTTGTAGCCATAAGCCTCAAGTTCCTCGGACAGCGATTGAAGATGCTGCTGAAGTTTGAAATTAGAATCCGGTTGTTTGAGTATAAAATCAAGGTCTTCAGAAAAGCGGTTTAATCCGTAAAAAATACGCAGACATGTTCCGCCCTGAAAGACGCCATACTTGAAAAAATCCGTTCTGCTCAATGCGGCCAGAGCAACCTCTTGGGTAATCTCCCGGATGACATGTTCTTCTTCCAATTCAGATTTACAGTTATAGGAATTTAATCGTTCCTGAATAAGCTTGATACTCATAGCTTCAAATCCTTTCTTAAGCCTTTAAGAAAATTCATAACTCTACGGCTTTTGTAATTCTCGATCAAGGCATCAAGATCGTTGGCGGCAACAGAGGCAAATTCCTCAGGCTCAATTCGCAGGCTTTTTACAGCAGGTTCTATTCCTGCCCAATCCTTCTTTTGGACATACACATAATCAGCTAATGCCTTTAACGGTGAAGCCATGAGCTGTACGTCTCCCGCTTCATCTGTTAATCTTTCAACGCTGGTATAGAAAACATTTTGCGGTACACGGCTATAGCTAAATGTGCCCAACGGCGTTTTAAATTCCTTAGATTTGCCGAACGAAGCACTTGTTACTGTATAGACCGCTTCTGGAATCCACCCATGCCAGCTGAGAGAAGACTCTAAACTGACATATGAAGGCCCATAGATTCGCTCAGCTAATGCATATGGATTGATCTTTTTTTTCTGGTACTTAGGAGCAAGGCAATACAGACCTCTGCGGATATGGATAATATCATCGCTGGCGATAGCTCTTTTAACAAGGCTGTAACGCTTGTTATCGCTTTGAGGGAACAAGGCCACAACATTCTGGCTTGTGAAATAGCCGTGCGGAGCTGTTTCAAACATTTTTT
The DNA here is from genome assembly GCA_028715705.1 of Phycisphaerae bacterium. Taxonomy (GTDB): domain Bacteria; phylum Planctomycetota; class Phycisphaerae; order Sedimentisphaerales; family Anaerobacaceae; genus JAQURJ01. The sequence continues at coordinate 8,047 of JAQURJ010000066.1, forward strand.
CGGTTAATTTATTCATATTATACCTATCTAACTGTCAAAAAATGACAGTATTTGGTGATTATATGACATATCGGCAATTTTTCAATAAAACATTAGGTAACTGTCGAATTATGACAGTATTCGGAATATTTCTGAGTTTTTTACGGCTACCAATTTACTGTGTTCAGCATTAAAAGCCTGATTTGCATGAATTGATAATGGATTTTACAGTGTCTTTCACGTGGTCCGGCAAAGTTGGCCAAGATTCGATTATAGGTGTTAAATCCGGGTGTTTTTGCAGGATTGTGGCTAAGTAAATGGCAAGGCTAGATTTATTGACCGGCGTAACTTCTGCTTTTACAATAGGATGGGTAAAATCGTCTTGTGGTTCGAATCCCGCCTCCATTGCCCTGAAAATTATGTAAGTTGCTTATTATTAGTGGCTTACAGTTCTCGTTGGTGGCCGTAAATTTGCCTTTGGGCACACTCTTTTTGATCTCCATCCAAGGGGAAGTGATTTTTCCGGAATGCGAGCTTAGGCGGTTCAAACTTATCTGGATTTATAACGCTGAAGACCTTGCCCTAAAAAGAGGGGTTAGACACAATTGCGCACAAAAGCGCAAGTTGCCTATTTTTAACATTTTAGACTTTTTGTAGAAATTTTCTGTAAGCTGTTACACCCTTTTTAATTTCATGCGATTGCCCTGAGTTTGAGTCGCTTTGTCATTGACATAGAAATGCATTCTATATATCATGAATGGTTAATTTGAGTTTGAAACAAAAACCAGGACTTGCCTGGTTTTTGTTTTGTTGGGAAAGGAACATTGATGCCAAAAGTGACTTTAGACAGAAAACCCTTTGTACTTATAATCCGCGATGGCTGGGGGCACAACCCAAACCCCAAAGAGGATGCCTATAATGCCATAAAACAGGCAAATACCCCTGTCGATGATATGCTGATGAGCCAATACCCAAACTGCCTCATCGATACCAGCGGGGAAAATGTTGGCCTTCCCGCTGGAACTATGGGAAACAGCGAAGTTGGCCACCAGAATATCGGCGCAGGCCGCATCGTCCCGCAGGAATCCGTCCGAATAAGCAAGACCATCCGCGACGGTTCATTTTTCAAAAATGAGCAGTTCCTGAAGATGATCGATTACATTAAGAAAAATAACGGAAAAATGCACATTATGGGGCTTTGCAGCGATATTGGCGTCCATTCCCTGCTCGACCACCTCTATGGGTTGCTTGAACTTGCGAAAAAACATGATCTCAAACAGGTTTACATCCACGCCTTTACCGATGGCAGAGACTCACCACCTGACAGCGGACTTGGGTATCTCCAGCAAATCGAAGCGAAGGCAAAAGAGATTGGCATCGGAAAAATAGCCTCCGTAATGGGCAGATTTTACGCTATGGATCGCGACAGCCGATGGGATCGTGTGCAAAAGGCCTATGAATGCCTAACAATCGGCAAGGGGCAAAAAGCCCAAAGCGCATCAGCGGCTATTTCTGGTAGTTATGAAAAAAATATAACCGATGAATTCATCGAACCGACCAGTATCGTGGATGATGAAAGCCTGCCAATAGCCGATATTTGTGATGGTGACGGCGTGGTGTTCTTTAATTTCCGCGGCGACCGTCCCCGCGAACTGACGCGAGCCTTCGTCGATCCGGCGTTCCAGGAATTTGCCCGCAAAAGCTGCCCGCAGGTTTACTTTGTCTGCATGACCGAATACGATGCGTCTATCCCTGCACCCGCCGCTTTTGCAAAACCGCCAAAAATGAAAAATATTCTCGCCGCGTATCTCAGCTCACTTGACTTAAAGCAGTTCCGCTGTGCCGAGACGGAAAAATATGCTCACGTCACTTTCTTCTTTAACGACTACACGGAAAAACCTTTCCCCGGCGAAGATAGACAGATCATCCCATCGCCGAAAGTCAGAACCTACGACCTCAAGCCAGAAATGAGTGCATATGAAGTTACAAAAGCCGTTCTCGAAAAACTCGAAGCCAATCTATACGATGTGATGATAATAAATTTCGCCAATCCCGATATGGTCGGTCACACCGGCGACTTAAAGGCGGCCGTAAAAGCCGCCGAAACAGTCGATGAATGCGTCGGAAAAATACTCGACAAGGTAAAATCTCTCGACGGCGCGGCTATCATCACAGCCGACCACGGCAACTTCGAGAAAATGGTCGATACCGACGGCGGCCCGCACACCGCCCACACCATCGGCGATGTACCGATGGTCATTTTCGATGAAAAGAACAGGAACAGAAAACTTCGCGACCATGGCAGGCTAGCGGATATCGCCCCCACACTTTTGGAAATGATGAACCTGCCAAAGCCGCAGGAAATGACCGGACAAAGTTTGCTTGAAAGTTGAAATGTTTCAATGAGCCGCATATTCGCCCTTGACCGAAATCTTGTTAATATGATAGCGGCGGGTGAAGTCATCGAACGCCCCGCTAACGCTGTCAAGGAACTTCTGGAAAACAGCATCGATTCCGGCGCGACGCGGATAAATGTCTTCATCGAGGATGGCGGCAAAAAACTCATAACCGTCGAGGATAACGGTTGCGGAATGAACGCAAAAGACATTGAGCTTGCCTTTGAGCCGCACTGCACCAGCAAGATAAAAACTCAGGAAGACCTTTCCAGAATTCAAACTATGGGCTTTCGCGGCGAGGCGCTGGCCAGCATAGCTTCCGTCTCGCACGTCAAAGCTGTAAGCCGAACCCATGACAGTGACCATGCCAATTGTATTGAATTCGATTGCGGTGATAAAACCCCCCCCACCCCCTGCAGCGCAACGATCGGCACAACTATAAGCGTAAGAGATTTATTCTACAAACTTCCCGCTCGCCGCAAATTCCTGCGAACCGCCAATACCGAATGGTCGCATATATCAGAACTTTTCACCCGTATCGCCCTTGCCCAGCCGAATATCGAACTGATCCTAATGCACAACAACCGGCAAATTTATCGCCTCCCGGCCGGTCAGACAACGCAGCAGCGAATTGCCCAGCTTGTCTCAAAAGACACCGCCGAAAACCTAATCGAAACGCAAAACGACGAAAAAGGCATTCAAATTTACGCACTGTTCAGCCGACCTGATTTTGCCAAAACAACAAATAAATTCCAATACGTTTTCCTCAACAACCGCTACATAAGAGATAAATTCATCTCCCACGCCATAAAGGAAGCCTACCGCGGCCTAATAGACTCAGCTCGCTTTCCGATCGTATTTCTATTCTTGAAAATGCCGCCCGACGCCTACGACGTCAACGTCCACCCAACAAAGATAGAAGTGCGTTTCTACAACTCTAATCTTGTCCATTCGCAGGTGCTCGGCTGCCTGCGGGAAAAACTCTTAGGCTCCGACCTGCGAACAGCGGGTCGAATACCGACTTTACCTCAAATTGATCCGCAATCATCCGAACGAACAAGAGAAGTTACGCAGGCAATGGCTGATTTCTTCAAAAAATACCACTCAACCCCACAGGCTCAATTCAGTTTCCCCGGTCATGGCGCCTCGTCCTATTCGCCCGCGGATACGTCAAAGTCATTCGCTATACCTAAACCTTTGCCGCAATCGCAGCCCCTTGAGCAGCAAACTCATTCATTCATGCAGATACACGATAGTTTCATTATCTGCCAAACCGACGAAGGCTTCGTAATCATCGATCAGCATGCCCTCCACGAGCGCATCCTCTATGAAAACCTGCGAAAGAGGCTCTCCGCTGGAAAACTCGAATCGCAAAAGCTTCTCATCCCCGACAGCTTTGATGTCACCGCCAGCCGCCAGACCCTCATCAACGAAAATAGCGATCTGTTCGATAAACTCGGCATTGAGCTTGCCCCTTTCGGCCCCAATACTGTCGCCGTTCAGGCCTTTCCGGTCATACTCTCAAAAGTCAGCCCCGCCGAATTCGTTCTCGACATGCTTGACCTCTTTGAAGCCGACAAGGGTGGTACGGAAACTGCTGACATTATAGAACAAATACTCGATATGGCGGCCTGCAAAGCCGCAATTAAAGCAGGACAGAAACTCAACGCTGCCGAAATTGAACTGCTTATCAGTGAAAATAAACAAACATTGCGTTCGAGCCACTGCCCGCATGGCCGACCAACCACAATAAAATTCTCGTTGGCCGATTTGCACAAACAGTTCAAAAGAACATAAATCAATTGACGAATGCTCATTTTTGGCTAAAGTGGTTATCTAAATGAGCAGTAAAAAAGGACAATTTGTCGCCGAGGTTATTTCTAACCGCAAGATCGGCAAATGCTTCTATACAATCGCCCTGCGTTTTTCCGGCGAAGGAGCGGTTGCGTTCTCAAAGACGATTCCCGGCCAGTTCTGCCAGATAAATTTGGCCGGTGTCGCCCTGCCGCCGGAAGATGATATTTCTGAACACCTCCGTGATTCCTGCACGCGGAATATACTG
>JAQURJ010000067.1 GCA_028715705.1 Phycisphaerae bacterium
GAGGTCACATAGTTTTTTTGACAGTTCGATGAAATCATCTCCATCAAGAACCATCAAATGACATGGCTTATGATAGGAAAATTCGGCTGCGATTCTTTTCTGAGGAATTTTAAGTTTATCCTGTTTTAATAGATCGAACAGATACGCAGTCAGTTCATAAACATTACAAGAAATGAGTTCTGCATCCGGGCCGGTAACAAAATGACGCAGTTCCTGTTTTAGACAAAGAGCTGCGCTTGGCTCGGAGCAGATTATTTTGTAGCCCTTTTTAACAACAGGAGCTAATTGTTTTACTATGTATTCAAGATCGCGGCGAGCCGTTTTGACGTCACCATAAACAATAGCCGGAAGCGGCGCAGGTTTTTGCTTTGGGATTATACATTCGATATTATTGTGCCTTAAAATGTCAAGCACGGCAAAGCCAAGTTCATGATCGTTATAGTTTGCGTAAGTGTCGATAAAATAAGCAACACGGTCGATTGGATTTTTTACCGGCTGTTGTGAGGCCAGGTAACGGCGTCCTGTGCGAACAAAGGATTTCCAGTTAAAAGCAGGCATATCGCGGCGGCTGTCAAGGCCGATGGTTTTTTCAAGCATCCACTTTACTGGAGAAAGAGTCAGGAAAAAATTAGATATCGGCGCAAAGGCATTGCCCGCCATACTGAGGTATTTATTTTTGCTAAGGGCAAACTCGGTTTTGCGCAGTCCTTTTCTTCGGATGTATTCTGCGCGGGCAGCGGACATAATTTTAGATATATCAACGCCGGATGGACATTGGAGAGAACAAGCCTTGCAGTTCAGACACAGGTCGAGAAATTTTCGAAACTCAGCAGATTCATAATCGGCTTCGGTTATCCCGCCGGTCATCCAATAATGCAGAATATTAGCTTTGGCTCGTGAGCTTGCCAGCTCTTCTCCGAGGGCACGATACATCGGGCACATCCGGAGGCTGGCCTCATTACTTAAGCACACGCCGCAGCCGCTGCATTGCTCGATCTCGTAGCGAAGTTCATTATCAAGAAAGTGTAGTTGGGATTCAAGTCGCTCAGGAACATAAGTATCCGCGGCTTTTAGATTCTTTATCATTATATCAACATCTTCATTTATGATCTTGCCGGGATTCAAGACAGAGTGAGGATCAAAAATGTTTTTAACTTTCCGCATAATGTTATAGCAGGCTTCGCCATACTGTGCCTTTATAAAAGCTGCACGAACAAGGCCATCAGCATGTTCACCGCTGATAGAGCCGCCAAGCGACCAGGCGAGAGCAAAAACACGCTCGGCTATCTGACGCATTTTTTCCACTTCCGCTGGATCGCTTAGATCAAGCCATGGACGAATATGCAATTCACCATCACCTGCATGGCCATAATAGGACATAGTAAGATTAAATTCGGCCGCTATTTTTATAAGGCCTCGGATATAATCGGCAAGCTTTCTATAATCAACTGAAACATCTTCCATAAAGGCAATGGTATGCTTTGGGCCTTTCTTTCTGCTGAGAAGAGGAACAGCGTCTTTTCGAGATTTCCACAGCCGCTGTTGAGTGGGTTCATCAAAAACAGCGTCAGCATTTGCAGCCAATGAGCTGACGGCATTTATTGTGGCGTCTATTTTTTTATGTACCTCGGCTTCAGTTTCGCCTATGTGTTCGACGAGCAATACCATTTCAGCATCCGCTGGAAGTATGTCACGGAAATGGGGTAAAGCGTCGCGAGCCATCGCGATAACGGATTTATCCATAAGCTCGCATGTCGCAGGGTCGGTATCGATGATAAAAGGGACAGCTTCCGCCATTTTTTCAAGTGTAGCAAATTCGATCTGAACAATGGCCTTTGACTTTGGCAGCGGGACAGTTCTCATCTTAATTTGAGTAAATACCGCCAAAGTTCCTTCCGATCCGCCAAGCAGTCTCGCAAGATCAATTTTGCCATCGTTACATATCCCGAATATCGAGTAGCCGCATCTATTACGTTTCGTTTCCGGCATGGCTTCGGCGATTGTTTCATTATTTTCAGTTAAAAGTTTTTGCAATTGAGCGGCTATGTGGCGGAGCTTCTCATCCTTGATATCTTCCGGCATAAGACCGTTCTCAATTTCAACTATACTTCCATCTGAAAGGACAGCCTCAATAGAGTGGACATGCTCACCCATATAGCCGTATTGTAGTGAATGAGCGCCGGTAGCATTGTTAGCAAGCGAACCACCAATAGTGGCGCGATTGGAACTTGAGGGGTCGGGCCCTATTTTGCGGCCAAAAGGAGCAAGATAATCATTCACATTATTCAGAACGGCACCCGGCTGACAGACAACTATTTTTCCTTCGTCTTCGATGCCGATTATTTTGTTCATATACCGCGTCATATCAAAGACGATGCCGGAACTTAGTGATTCGCCGGCAAGACCGCTGGCCGCACCGCGGGCAACCACAGGGATATTATTTTCTACCGCGTATTTGACAACCGCTGCAATATCTTCGGCTGTCTGCGGCGAAACAATACAGACAGGCAAAATACGATAAATGCTCGCATCGGTGCTGAATGCTGCGCGATGCAGGATATCTGTCCACACATCACAATTTATGATATTCTTCAGATCGCGGGCAAGTTTTGCGGTCTGGATGGTCTGGTTCATCTATCAATCCCTATGAAAATCTTCTGGAGTGTATTGTATATCACGGCTGCCGGAATTCATTCTGAGAACGGCAAGATCAGCTTCGTCGGCCTGGCCATGTATAAACTGCTGAACAATCTGGTTAGGATGGCTGCGAATATGGTCGGTGCTGCCGTCAGCGATAATATGGCCGTTATGAAGCATAATGATCCTATCAGCTATTTTATAAGCGGATGTCATATCGTGAGTTACTACTATGCTTGTTACGTTAAGTTCACGCTGAAGCTTAAGAATCAGTTCATTAATAACATCCGAACGAATTGGATCGAGACCTGTTGTCGGTTCATCATATAGGACAACCCGCGGATTAAGGGCAATAGCCCGAGCCAGAGCAACCCTCTTTTTCTGGCCTCCAGATAGTGATACCGGCGGATAGCCCTGATAGCCTTCCAAACCGACCATCGCCAGCTTATTCTGGACTATGCGATGGGCTTTGCCGGGATCAATTTTACCCATGTGATGACGAATTGGGAAAAGAATGTTCTCGCTGACATCCATACTGTCAAACAAAGCCCCGCCCTGAAATAAAAATCCATAACGGGTGCGGATACCGCGTAATTTGTCTTCGGAAAGGTGGTCAATTCGCTGTCCGTCAAAATAAACCTCGCCCTCATCCGGACGCAGAAGAACAATAAGATGTTTTATAAGCACGGTCTTGCCGCATCCGCTTGGGCCTATCACAACAGTAGTTTTGCCTTTTTCGATGTTCAGAGAAATTCCATCGAGAACAACTTTCTCTCCGAACTGCTTCCGGATGTTTTTTAGGACGATCACTCCACCTATATCGGTTTCTTTGAGATGCTCGCCATTATTGTGAGTCATTGTCTAAACCTCGCAAACTATCTTACAGCACAGACCGAACGTGCCAGAAGGTGTCGTATATGGCATTGAAGAATACAGCCAGCCCGAAGTCTATCGCCAGAATGGATATAAAACTGGCAACGAAAGCTTCCGTACAAGCTCTACCAACGCCTTCAGCGCCTTTTTCACACGTAAAACCTTTGTAGCAGCTTATAATAGCTATCGCCCCGCCGAAAAAGAATCCCTTTATCACTCCGATCGAAACATCCCACAGCTCCACGCCGGCAGCGCTGAAATTCCAATAAGCCTTATTGTTGATGCCGAAGTTTATCACTCCGACAAAATATCCTCCCAGAACGCCAAGGCAGTCGCCATAGATAATAAGAAACGGCGTCAGCAGCAGGCAAGCGATAAATCGAGGCGCCACAAGATATTGGATAGGGTCGGTTCCCATCGAGCGTATGGCATCTATCTGCTCGGTAACCCGCATAGTTCCCAATTCGGCAGTCAATGCCCCCCCGACGCGCCCCGCAAGCATAACAGCTGCAAGCACCGGACCAAGTTCCTTGACCACGGAAATATTTATGAGAACGCCGAGATGTTCTTCAAGCCCCATACCGGCAAGCTGCCCATACGCCTGAACGGCAAGGATCATTCCGACGAAAGCTCCCGTTATCATTATAATCGGGACGCTGTGAACACCGATAATGTTCATTTGGTTAAATATCAGCGAGTACGTACTGCGCAAGCCGATACTTTTCACGGAAGTAAGGCTGCTGTCGAGAACGAATCTACCAAATTCGCCTGTTTTTTCGACCGCCCTGATTGTTCTGGCTCCAAGTTCTTCGAACATTTTGCGTTAATCCCTTAATTCCAGCTCTTTTTTTACGTCCGGCAAAATGACACCTTTTTTCCTAACCCTTCCTTTTACCTTGTGATACAACAATTGTCAAAACATTTCATTGCGGGGAAAAATGAATAAATTGCCATAAAGATTAGTACGTCATAACAATTGACTTTGACTGTTGTCACCCGCAAAGCTTGCCTTGAGCCTGTCGGATGGAGCGGTAATCCAGACTGTTATATCGGCCTCTGGACACCTGTTTTCGCAGGTATGACAAAACATTTAGTGTTTTGAGCACCAAATTTAACTGTTACGATATATTAGTACAGTTGAATTGGTCAGCGGGCAACTGGTTAAGATAGCGATTTCAAACGGGCGTTCAAGTACATATGCAGAAATCGAATGCCAACAGGGTCATCTATGGCGACCTGCGGTCAGAAAACTTTCTTACCGTGATTTCAGAGCATCTCGGATTTCAGCAAGAAGTTTGACTTCATCTGAGGGCGCTGGCGCTGGTTTCGCTTCCTCTTTCTTCTTCGAAGCATTCATAATCTTTATCATCGCAAATATCGCTAAAGCGATAATGAGAAAATTAATAACGGTATTTATGAAAGCCCCATAGCCGATAGTTACGGCTGGTATTGCGTTACCTGTTACAGCATCCAAGGTTTCTTTTTTAAGAACAAGTTTCAAATTGGCAAAATCAACGCCTCCTATCAGCATACCGATAGGCGGCATGATAACATCGTTTACCAGCGAGGCCACAATCTTGCCAAATGCTCCTCCGATTATAATACCCACTGCCATATCAACAACATTGCCACGCATCGCAAAAGCTTTGAATTCTTTTACCAAACTCATAACCTTTACCCTTTCCAATAAAAAAAATGAAAAATTAGGCACTTAAACTGAATTATTACAGCTTTTATATCTGATATATTTACTTTATAGTTCAAGAAACTTGTAAAAAGCTCAAATATAATAATGGGCCTGAAATCATAGTTTTGGCAACTCCGGCGTTTTAACATCACCGCCCAACTGCTTCTTAAGTTGTTCAATTATTCCCTGAAGCTTTTGATTCTGCCCCTCAAGTCCTGTTACTTTCAGTATCTGCTCTTGTAACTGACCTTTCAACGTTTCGATCATAGTTTGAGCATCTGTTGCCTTGGCAATCGCGGCGTCCCTATCCTTGGTAAGTGCGGCAAGTTTATCCTTGACGTCCATAACTTGGCTGCTGTCTTGTAAAAGACCGTCAATTTTTGTCTGGGCGGCTTTAAGCGACTCAGAAATCTCAGCCACATTTGCTTTTAGCTCATCTCTCTCAATCTCAGTTTTTTTCAGCACATCCTTAATTGCGGCTAACTCTATTTTTGTTTTTGCAGCTTCTGCAACCGCTTCTTCTTTCCCAGTATCCTTGCAGCCGGTTATGCTAATTGAAAAACACATCAAACCCAAAAGTAGAACCATAATCTTATTTTTCATTTTTTTGATCTTTCAAATAAATTGGTAATTTTTCAAAAGTGGCGCCACGGGTAAAATTCACACTCGCGGCGCCTCATGTTCATGGCCATTCGCTTCACTATTCATACTGATTTGTAGCTTCGGTTTCCTGAACCGGACGCGTCAACTGGTCAGTATTCATCACAGCCGTAAACCTAACGTCACCTGATTTTACAGCTTTTACAACAAGACGCCATGTTGCCTGAGCCTTGGGAGCCAAAGTCGACAGAGGTTCAAATGTAACAGTATTGCCGGCTACACTGCCCTTAGTCGCTCCTGATGATGAAACATATTGCTGACTATCTTCAAGCGTGCAGATTATCCTGATGTTAGTATCAGGCGCGGAACCCTGATTAGTGGCTGTAATCACATAGGTCTCGTTATTACCTACCGCTATTGGGTCAGAAATATCAACAACCTCAAGGAGAACTGCCGCTATTCCCGATATTGTTGTCTTTGCAGAAGCACTCACGCCCTCAGCGCATGCCGCAGTAGCCTTTGCCGTATTGCTCACAACACCTGCCGAAGCAGAAACATACGAAACACTCACAGTTTTGATGGAACCGGCTGCGAGTGTACCTATATTCCAGGTAACGGTTGAGCCGCTAACTTTAGCGCCATCGCTTGCTTTAACAGCGGTTACACCGCTTGGAATTGCATCTGTTATAACTGTGTCAGTTGCTGCTGTATCGCCTTTATTGGCAACCTTGATCTGATAGGTTAAAGTTCTGCCAAGATACTCTTTCTCGGGGCCGCTCTTGCCTATTTCCAATACCGGTTGACGGACTTCAGTCATAGTTGAAGCTTCAGCCTTAAGACCCGTTGACGAACTGGCTACCGCCTTGTTCTCATACTTGCCGGTTTTGGCCGCTTTAAGCGTTGCTGTGAATTCCTTGGACTGACCTGCGGCCAAAGTGCCTGCGTTAATCATGATTGAACTTTTGCCGTCAGCTGTCTTTAAACCTACGGGAAGGCTATCTTCGATCTTGACTTCTCCGGCAGAGCCTGAACCCGTATTGGTTACAACGAACTTTACAGGAATAGGTTCACAAAGCAAAACTTGGGCAGGAGCGGTCTTGACAAGCTTAAGCGCCGGCTGAACAACTTTGACACTTGCGCATGTAGGCATTAAATATGTGACTGTCGCGCAGCTTTTCAGACAGTTTGTGTTCATTGCCATACCTGAAATTGTAATCACTTTTGTCTGGTCAGGGCCAAGCATACCAATTTCAAAAGTCAGTTTACCGCCATCCAATTTGGCCTTTGGATCGGTATCAGCCAGCTTGAAATTATCGGGCAGATTTTCAGTTACTACAACGTCACTAAGCATCCCGTCAGTTGGATTTGTAACTTTTATTGTGTAATCGAACTTAGTGTTCATTGCGATTTCAACGGGCATCTGTTTGTCAAGTTTGACCACCGCGCAGCCGTCGCAAGGGTAATGCCTCACAGCCGATGAAACTCCGCATTCGCTTTTAACTACAGGTTGTGGCTTTGGAGTTGCAACTGCCTTTGGAGCCGGTTGAGCTTTCGCAATAGGCTTACAATCTTTATCCCAAAAAACTTTATCACTGGGATAATTCTCCTTTGGTCCATTGTGCCAGGCAGAATTCCAGCTATCACAACTGTAACAGCCAGACAAGCTGAAAACCATCAGTAGAACAACTGGGACGATCCATAACTTCTTCATAATTTCTCTCCTTAAAGTAAGTTAATAAAAAATTTTGCTTGTTCTTTTGCTTTTTGAACTATTTTTTTATGCCCCCAATGCTTGGTGTCTATTTGCCTTTTGAACCAGACTGTTTTTGATTCCCCATTTCTTCTGCCATTTCGTTAACCTCATTGGCGCCCTCGGCGAGAAAAGCATCTTCGTCTGGAAGAAGAATGCTCAATAAACGCATAAATTCTCCGATATGCTGGCGTTCTTCGTCGGCTATATCGCGAAGAACCTTTGCCGCCAGCGGGTTATCGGTTGCGTCTGCATGTGCCAGATAGATATGAACCGCCTCGTGTTCAGCGGCGATATTGAGTCGTATCGCGCGGGCAAGCTCCGAATCGGTCATCTTCCTCGGCACAACCCCAATAAATGGGTTAGTAAATTCAGGCATCGTAAAACCCTTTTCGCAAATTATAAGTTGCTACTGTTTTTATACTTATAGAAAATGTGCCGATTGGGCAATAAGGAATATCCCTATTTTAGACATCGAAAAACCTTAAACAGTTTTTTATAGCTCTAAACAATGAACTATAATTCACGCAGGCAAGCGAGGCACCCTTGCAAAAAAACAGTTGCAGATAATCCAAAAATCATTAGCATACTGTAATGGCTGATCCACAAAAGACATACAGGATATTTCTCAGCGCCGCCGAACACAGCGCAGACGCCCATTGCGCAAATCTGATAGCTTCACTGAAAGCGACGGACTGTAATTTTGAATTTTCCGGCATCGGCGGCGACAAAATGGAATCCGCAGGATGCACCCTTATAGAAAAAATTGTCCATAAGTCCGCAATGCTCTACAATGTTATTGCCAGCATCGGTGGATATATAAAGCTTCTGTTGCGTGTTAAAAAACACCTAAAAATCACCAGGCCTGATATCGTTGTTCTTTGTGATTCACCTGCACTGAACTTCCACATTGCCAAAGCGGCAAAAGCTGTCAACGCCAAAACGCTTTTCTATGTCGCTCCCCAACTTTGGGCATGGGGGCGGTGGCGAATGGATAAACTCCGCAGACTCTGCGATAGACTCTGCTGCATTCTGCCTTTCGAAAAAGATTTTTTCGCTCAGCACGGCATTGAATGCGAATTCGTCGGAAATCCTCTCCTCGATGAATTAAAACCAGATACAGAGTACAAGACGAAAAATTATGACGGCTACGACCCTTCTAATATAAATATCGCCCTTATGCCAGGTTCGCGTCAGGCCGAGATTAAAACTCTTTGGGAACCAATGCAAAGAATTGCTCTTGCTATACGTAAAAAATATCCCAATGCGTCTTTTACGACTGTCGCCCCGGATGCCGAAAAGCAGGAAGTCTTAAAGTCCATCCTTGTACCTGGTTTCCGCTGCCAATATCGTATAAATGAAGTTTATCAGACTGCCCGCGATTGCGATATAACCCTAATCGCCAGCGGAAGCGCAACTATCCAAGCCGCTGCCGCAGGATGTCCGATGATAGTATTGTATCAATCCAACAAGCTGATGTGGCACATTGCAGGACGGTGGCTCTTGAAAATTAAGAACCTGTCACTGGTTAACATCCTTGCGCAAGACGGAATCGTTCCGGAATTTATGCCTTATTTTAATTCCATCGAACCGATTATCAACACCACATTGAATTTGTGCAAAGATAAAACAGAATTGGCTGCTATCAGTAGAAAACTGGTTGATATTACCAGCCAATTAAAAACTGATAAACCCGCCGCTGACCGTGTTGCCAAAATACTGATCGATATGCTCAAATAGACCGAAAAATTTGGGGGCTGTCAAGTGGGGGTAAATTTGACACAAAAAAATTTAAGAAATTTTTTGAAAAAACTATTGACTACCCGCTTGAGTAGGACTATATTAGTCTTATACAAGGAAATTTAAAAATGGATGTACTAAGAAAAAATACTGATTACGCGGTTCGGGCGATGGTTTACCTTGCAAGACACGCTGACGGTACGCCGGCATCGACAAGGCTGATAGCCGAAAGCGAAGATATTTCTTATCAACTTGCCTGCAAACTGATGCAGAAACTTACCGCAGCGGGTCTGGTGCAAAGCGAAATGGGGCCGAAAGGCGGTTTTACACTTGCGTTGCCTGCTGACAAGATAAGCCTTGGCGATGTTATTAAAGCCATTCAGGACAATATCCGCATCAACGCCTGCCTTAGCAGCTCTTATGTTTGCAGCAGAAAGGGTCAGTGTCCTGTTCACGGCAAACTTATTGACCTGCAAAATCAGCTTGACGATTATCTTAAAAATATAACGCTGGCGGAACTTGCAAAAAATAGCCCTAATAAAAAGGGGAACAAAAAATGAATGAGCAAAAAAATAAAATCCTTCAATCCGTTGCGGGCGTGCCTGCAAAGCTTGCGGAATTGGCCGATTATTCGGCTGACTCTATTGTCAGCAAGACAATCATCGACAAGACCGTTGGTACGGTAACTTTCTTTGCTTTCGACAAGGGACAGTCTCTATCCGAACATACTACACCTTACGATGCCCTTGTTCAGATACTCGACGGAAACGGGCAGCTCACTATCGGTGGCAAGAACATCGACGTTGCCGCTGGTCAGATAATCATTATGCCGGCCAATGTGCCGCATTCAGTAACGGCAAATGAAAAATTTAAAATGTTGCTTACGATGATAAGATATAAAGACAATATCTAATTTTAATAGAAAGAGGCAAAAAATGAATTTAGACAGCATCAAAAAATCGGCGGTTTTAATTGTTTTTATAAGTTTTATCTTGATTCAACCTGCTGTAAAAGCTCATTGTGATACCTTAGATGGGCCGGTTGTCAATGACGCTAAAAAAGCTTTGGAACTTTCAGATGTAAACATCGTTCTTAAATGGATACAAAAAGATGATGAAAAAGAAATCAAAACAGCGTTTGATAAGACTTTGATAGTTCGTCAAAAAGGAAAGGATGCAAAAGAGCTTGCGGATATGTACTTTTTCGAGACCATGGTTCGGCTTCATCGTGCGGGAGAAGGTGCCCCTTACACAGGATTAAAGCCTGCCGGCACCGAACTCAGCCCCGCTGTTATAGCAGCAGATGAAGCTTTGGAAAGTGGTCAGATAGACAACTTGATGAAACTTTTGAATACCGAGATCGAAAAAGGATTGCACAGTAAATTTGCCAAAGCTATCAAGGCGAAAGAAACTCAGCATATAAGTCCGGAGGATGGCAGAAGGTTTGTGGCAGCTTATGTTGAGTTTGTTCACTACGGAGAAGGTCTTTATGAAACAGCTAAAACCGAAAGCAAACACGATCATAATGAAACAGCAGTAGAAAAAAATATGCCTCACGAGCACAAAGAGAAAAAATACTAAAAGTCATACATATAGATAAAAAACGAAGTTCAATGCAGCAGCTTATAAATGAAATGAAGAGTGTCTTCAATAGCGACAAAAAGCGTATAAACCACGCTCTCGATGTTTTGCGTTATACCGTGCAGATTCAGCAGGTCGAAGGCGGCAGTAACCAGATAATTGCCGCTGCGGCTGTTCTGCACGATATAGGCATTAAGGAAGCCGAGCGAAAATACAATTCATCGGAAGGTAAAACCAAAGAAGAAATTAAAAAATTTATCAATAAAGTATTCAAAACAAAAACGGGGGGAAAATTAGCCCTTGAATTGTTTGTCAATAACAATGTCAACCAAAAAGTATAAGGAGAAATCACCATGAATATGTTCTGTTACCAATGTGAACAAACCGCCAAAGGCGCCGGCTGCACAGCATTTGGAGTTTGCGGCAAAAGTCCGGAAGTCTCAACATTACAGGATTTGCTGCTGTACGCATTGAAGGACATTTCCCGCTATGCGCATCGCGCTTATGAGATGGGCAGCCGGGACAAAGATATCGATGTCTTCACGGTGAAGGCTCTATTCGCTACGCTGACCAATGTAAACTTTGACGAAAAAAGATTTCAAAGCTATCTTAAACAAGCCGTCAGCATCAAACAAAAAGCCATCGCCCTGTACGAAATAGCACTCAAGAAAAATGCAGGAAAGGCCGAAGCGTTTGATTGCCCCGTCAAGTGGTGGGAAAATGTCGATGATGAAAATGAACTTCTCGCTAAAGGCGAACAGGTTATCATCCAGAAACGCATCGACGAACTTGGTGAGGATGTTGCCGGCTTGCAAGAGCTTTTAACGTACGGGTTAAAAGGGGTAGCCGCTTATGCCGACCACGCACAGATACTCGGCAGAGAAGACACAACTATTTACGCCTTTATTCACAAGGCGCTCGATTATCTGACCCGCCGTCCGCAAAACGCCGATGAACTGGTGGCTCTGGTTCTCGAATGCGGCAAGGTAAATCTTCGCACAATGGAAATCCTTGACGAGGCTCATACATCCACCTATGGGCATCCAGTGCCGACAAAGGTTCGCATCAGTCCGGTCAAGGGTAAGTGCATAGCCGTCTCCGGCCACGACCTTCGCGACCTCGAAGAGATACTGAAGCAGACCGAAGGAAAAGATATCAACGTCTATACCCACGGCGAAATGCTCGCCTGCAACGGTTATCCGGGACTGAAAAAATACAAGCATTTTGTCGGGCATTTCGGCGGAGCGTGGCAGGACCAGCGGCAGGATTTTGACAAATTTCCCGGCGCAATACTCATGACCACCAACTGCCTGCAAAAACCGAAGGACAGCTACAAAAACCGCATCTTTACCAGCGGGGTCGTCGGCTGGGACGATGTCACTCATATCGAGGACCGTGATTTTTCTGCGGTAATTAAAGCGGCTTTGGAACAGCCGGGCTTTGCCAAGGACGAGCCGGAAAAATATATTATGACCGGCTTTGCACACAATGCGGTTATGGGGGTAGCAGGAAAGGTTGTCGATTTGGTAAAAGCCGGAAAGATACGTCATTTCTTCCTTAT
>JAQURJ010000068.1 GCA_028715705.1 Phycisphaerae bacterium
TACGAGAAGGGTATGGGTCTTATTCGCCGATGCCGGTCGATACTTACCGATGCAGAGAAGCGGATCGAGAAAATAAGCAGCAGTGAGCAGGAGGGCGACGGCGGGGGTGCGAAAAAAGGTGGCGAACTGCCTTTCTAATTGGTATATTGTTTTAAGTAAATCGCGAGCGTGGCGGAACTGGCAGACGCGCAAGGTTTAGGTCCTTGTGTCCTTTGGACGTGTGGGTTCGACTCCCTCCGCTCGCAGTTTTTTAGATTATTCCAAGTGTTTTTTCACCCAATTGGCTATTCTGGCAGCAAGATAATGCAAATATAAGGCGCGGGGCTTATATCTTTTTCGTGTCAGGTGTTCCATAATCAATCCAGTTATATGGATGTTAGCAAAATTCAATGAATAGGATGGATTATGAAGCTTGACCCAACAAAGATGAAGGATTGGCAGATAGCCGAAGCGGCTGAAGAATTTATGAAACCTGTGGAGAAGCTTGCAGGCGAATTGGGCATATTACCCGACGAAATTATCCTTATGGGACGCCAGCTTGCCAAGATCGACTACAACAAGGTTCTCCAGCGGGTTGGGAATCGTCCCAGCGCGAAATATATCGATGTAACTGCAATTACCCCTACTCCGCTTGGCGAGGGTAAAAGCACTACGTCAGTGGGACTTATTGACGGTTTGGCCAAACTGGGCAAAAAAGTAACCGGCGCACTGCGTCAGCCCAGCGGCGGACCGACTTTTAATATCAAGGGATCTGCTGCTGGCGGCGGACTTGCCCAGTGCATACCGCTCGCTCCGTTCTCCATTCGTTTTACAGGTGATATTGATAGCATCGCCAATGCTCATAACCTTTGTATGGTCGCTCTTACAGCCCGTATGCAGCATGAGAACAATTACGACGACGAGCGTCTTGCCAAAATCGGCATCAAGCGGCTGGACATAGACCCGGACAAGGTGCATATGAAATGGGTTATCGATTTTTGTGCCCAGTCGCTACGGAATATCACGATCGGCAAGGGCGGCAAGATGGACGGCTTTGAGATGGAAAGCGGTTTTGCCATTACGGTGTCGAGTGAATTGATGGCGATACTTGCGGTGGCAAAGGATTTAGTGGATTTGCGGCAGCGGATAAGCAGGATAGTTGTTGCGCAGAGCCGCAGCGGGAAAGACATTACTACAGCCGACCTCGGCGTTGATGGAGCGATGACGGCGTGGATGGTCGATACTATCAATCCAAGCATTGTGCAGACGATTGAGGGCAACCCTGTGTTTATTCACGCAGGGCCGTTCGCGAATATCGCTACCGGTCAAAGCTCTATTATAGCGGACCGGCTGGCAAGTAAGCTTAGCGAATATCATGTTACCGAGAGCGGTTTTGCCGCTGATATGGGGTTCGAGAAATTCTGGAATCTCAAATGCCGAATGAGCGGGCTGAAGCCGGATGCGGTTGTGATAGTGGCGACTGTGAGGGCGTTGAAGATGCACGGTGGCGGGCCGACGGTCAAGCCGGGTAAACCGCTCGATGAAGCCTATACAAAAGAGAATCTTAAGTTGGTCGAAGACGGCTGCCAGAACCTTATCGCTCATATCGAGACGGTGAAAAAGAGCGGCGTGAGGCCGGTGGTTTGCCTTAATGGTTTTTCCACAGATACCAAAGCCGAAATCGAACTGATTAAGAAAATAGCGGAAGAAAATGGCGCCCTTGCGGCGTATTCACAGCATTGGCTAAAAGGCGGCGAAGGCGCTATCGAACTGGCCAAAGCGGTTATTAAAGCCTGCGATGAGCCGAAGAATTTCAAGTTCCTGTATGAAACAAAAGAATCGCTAAAGGCGAAGGTTGAGAGAATAGCTACAGAGGTTTATGGTGCAAGCGGCGTCGATTACAGCGAACAGGCGCAAAAACGTATGGCCGAACTTGAAAAGGATAAGGACCTCAAAGATTTCGGCGTTTGCATGGTCAAGACGCATCTGTCGCTTTCGCACGACCCCGATATGAAAAATCGTCCGAGGAATTTCAGACTTCCAATTCGGGACTTTCTGGTTTATAAAGGTGCAGGTTTCGTTGTTCCGCTGGCCGGTGAGATCAAGTTGATGCCGGGTACGGCGTCCAAGCCGGCGTTTATGAATATTGACGTTGATGTTAAGACCGGAAAAGTCACGGGACTGTTTTAATTGATTTAATGGAGCAGAAAATGACAGCGAAGATTATTGACGGAAAACAGGTAGCCGCGGATATGCGGGCAGAAATAAAAACCGAAGTCGCCGAACTGAAGAAAAACGACATTGTGCCGGGTTTGGGCGTGATACTTGTCGGAGCAGACCCTGCAAGCCAGTCGTATGTCACCGCGAAAGAAAAAGCCTGCGAAGAAGCGGGGATTTTTTCTGACGATAATCGTCTTCCGGCTGATACAAGCGAGACTGATCTGCTGGCATTGGTAGAAAAAATGAACAATGACCCCAAGATAAACGGTATTCTTGTTCAGCTTCCGCTGCCAAAGCATATTGACGAGAGTAAGGTTCTTTTGGCTATATCGCCTTCGAAGGATGTCGATGGTTTTCACCCGATGAATATCGGCAAAATGGTAGCCGGCGAAAAGGCGTTTCTGCCGTGCACTCCGCATGGGATAATTAAGCTTCTGCAGCGAAGCGGCGTAAAACTTTCTGGCGCTGAAGTCGTGGTTGTCGGCAGAAGCAATATCGTAGGCAAGCCCGTCGCTAATATGCTTATTCAAAAGAGCGATACCGGCAACGCCACTGTTACGGTTTGCCATACACGAACAAAAAACCTTGCCGAACATGTCAAACGGGCGGAAATTATAATCGCTGCGGCGGGGCGGCCGAATACCATCACAGCCGATATGGTAAAAGATGGTGCGGCCGTTATAGACGTAGGCGTCAACAGAATTGAGGATTCAACAAAGAAGTCTGGATTCCGGCTGGTCGGCGATGTCGATTTCGATGCGGTAAAGGAAAAGGCAAGCCTGATAACACCGGTTCCCGGCGGCGTCGGTCCGATGACCATAACAATGTTGCTTTACAATACGGTTGAATCGGCAAAAATCGCAAATGGTTTGGTATAGAGATTAAAGAAAGCAACTGGTATTATCAGATAGGTTCATCTCTTGAACCTATATCGCGTTGCAGTCACACTAATATCATGTGTAGACAGCAAAACGGCGAAAACACGCTAAAAAACGCATTTTCGCCGCTTCATAATGTAGCCCCAAGGGGATTCGAACCCCTGTTGCCGGGTTGAAAACCCGATGTCCTGGGCCGTCTAGACGATGGGGCCAATTGCCTGAATTATTCCATGCTGATCGCTTCAACAGGGCAGGCGTCAACGCACACGCCGCAATCGACGCAGGCGTCAGTAACCACAGCCTTATCGTCATCCATCTTGATCGCCTCACTTGGGCATTCGCCGATGCACGACTCACAACCGGTACATGTTTGTTTATCTACCTTGGCCGGCATAACAAACCTCCATAAATAACAACATTAACATTACAGAAAACCAATCATTATGCAGATTTTCAACAAATTTACAAACACTTTTTTATAAAATTTTCAATAGGTAAAAATGGTGCTAAAGCTGCTTAAAGAAAGGATTAGAGAGGTGTGTGGAAAATTGGCTAATCAAGTTGTTCCGAAGCGGCAGGGGTCTGTTGCTGGGGTTGAGCAGGCTGTTTGCCGCCAAGTTCAATAGCAATATTGCGTACAAGCTGATTTTTGTCGTACTGAGCTACCCAGTCGAGTACTTTGTTGAAGTTGTCACCCTGTTTTTTGCTGAGTACATAGATCGTTGCCAGCCGAACAGGCCATTGGCTATCCTGGATATTTGCGCCCATTGCATCGGCAAATTCGTCATCAAGCGGCAGTTTCAATAAATCGCAAACAGTCTGCGTTCGTACTACCCATTCATCGGCTCGCAGATTACTGACCAGCGCCGATTTCAATAACGGTAACATCCAGTCGGCATACATAAACTTATATTGAGGTTCATTTCCGGCCATCATCTGCTGCTCAAGCAGCAAGCCGGTGAATAACTGCCCGATACTTATTTTTTGCCCGCTTCTCGCCTTGGCCATCTCGTTGAGTCTGTTTTGTAGGAATTTTCCACTCAAATCCACGGCTGGCCGCGAAACCATGATGGCTTGCGGTTCTGTACCAACCCCATTGACCAGCTTGCCTGTAGAAGATAGCATCGGGTCCAAATAAACCTTGAATTCGATAGTAAGGTTCGCCTGCGGGTGTCGCATCAGGATATCGTCGAGCCTGCCCGTGTTAAGCTGTAACGGCACAAGAAGACTTTTTGCTGGCTCTATAGGCTGCGAAGGTTCGATCTGTTTATCGATCAGCAATTCTATCGTTTCGCTTAAATCTCCGCTTACTTGCGCATCGACGCGAATATGCCCTTTTATAACCGCCTCCTGGCTTATAATAAGCGGTTCACTCCATTTATTGCTTATGGAAAGATTTGCCCCAAAATCACTGCCATATGGAAAACTGCTTCCTTTGATGTTTAATTGCACCCCGTACATATCCTGCGATTTTATAAACTCCGGTATGATTTTAGTGCCGAACTCATTTTGTAATGCCGTCTCGATCTCTTCGGTTAGCGGAGGGATGTACTCGCCCCCAATTTCTTTTAACAACTGCCTTGCGGTTTCGGCCTCCAGCGTTCCAGATGCGACTTCAATAGCTTTTTTAAGCAGTTTCAATCCTTCTGTTTTATCTTCGCCGGCTAATTTCAATCTTGCTCTTGTCAATAGGTCGATCTGGCTGTTCGAATCACTTACAAGACTTGATGCCAGATCAGTTTGTCCATTAAGGATCAGCGCGTATCCGAGAATATCAGCTGTTGTTGTCGAGTTTGGTTCAGCGGCGTAAACCTGATTTGCCCACTCGATGGCTTTTTGTTCTTTTATCAGAACAAAGCTGTAAAACCATGCGAGCTGTTGGGCGGCTGCGGGGTTAAAATTTTCCGTCAGTTTTTTTTCGGCTTGTGCCGCTGTTTCTTCAAGTACTGTACGGGCCTTTTCGACATCGCCCAGTTTGGCCGCCGCGTTTCCTTCAATAGCCTGCAAAACAATATCGAACCGTCCGCTTTCCCGCACACGTTTTGCGATTTGCAGACATTTATATTCGTTTCGATCGTTATTGTAATAACTCATCGCCCACGGCAGGTAAAGCCAGTCCGGCACTGGTTTAGCAGGGTATAAATAATCGTAAACTTCCACGCAATAGTCATAAACGCCGCCTGCCTGTGGATAAAGGCTTAATTGCCGCAGGTACTCGCCCAGCTGTATTGCTTTTTCCATATCCAGAGGATTTTTGACCAGCCCCCGCCGCAGGTATTCTATATACGCAATTACATTAATCTGTTCAGGCATAATCTCAGCGAGCTTCTCGAATGCGAGCTGATTATATTTATTGCTGATATAAGCCTGCATAAAGTATCCGCTTGCTTTTTCGGTATCCGCAATTTCGGCGGCAAGCAGCCCCAGCAGCGTGTAAATCTGTGAGGCGAACGCCGAATTCCGCGGTCCCAAACGCTGCGCCATATCTATCAGCACCTGCTCACGCTTCTCCCGTGTATTCTGCTGGTCAAGAATATACTGAACTGCCCTGACAACCACTTTCATATCCGCCGACTCGTTGAGGTAGCTGCTCAAAATCTGATGGACAAGCTGTGAGTTATCCGGCTCGTAATATCGCGTAGCCAGATCGATTATATCCGGCAGTATATAATCCGCTCGGTTGTCGAGAATGCTTGCGGCTGACAAGAAGCTCAGTCCCTGCTGTACCTCGGCTTTTTTCGCATTTTCATTGTGTGCATATTCGTGGGCAATTTGGTAAAAACGCATTGCCGCCGAAGGGCTGAAAAGGTTACCTGGGTTTAACTGTTCCTGTGCCCAACTTTTTGGCGTTAATATGAACAGAAGCAGAAAAAACGCTGTTAAAAGGCGATTTCTCTGAATCAAACCCCTTGCCGTGTTGTTTGTTGTCAAGCCTGTTTCTCCTTAAAGTAAGCTCTGATAACTATTTCGGGTATTTTCCAATTCCGCTTTAACACTAAATTTGCCCTTCTGCCCGATAATCGTCGACCTGGATTCAAAAAACTTGACAGTTGGAGTAAGGCAATTTATAATAAAGGTTTTATTGCCAGGAGCTATTATGGAACAGAGCAGCCCAAAGATAAGCGTTGCATACGCTGAATCTGTTATGGTGATAGGATTTACCGAAGAAAGAATTCTTGAGCAAAAGGATATCGATGTCCTGAGTGAATCGCTGACCGCAGCGGTTGAAAAAGCCGATAATCAGAAGATTATCCTTGATTTTGGCAATGTTAAGTTCCTGTCTTCAGCCGTTCTTGGGGTTTTGATAAGGATCACCAAGAAAATTTACGAACGTGGTGGGAAAGTCAGGTTTTGCTCAATTGATCCGAAAATCTTTGAGATTTTTAAGATAACCAGATTGAACAAGATATTCGAAATTTATCCGGATATGGACAGTGCGCAAAAGAGCTTTTCGAAGTAACGGATAAATTTATGAGGATATCGAAAAACCGCAAAGAAGATTCAATAACAATTCCAAGCACGTCTTCTGCTGTTTCTTCGGTCGTTTCAAAAGTTTTATCTGTCCTTGAAGAAAGCCTGTTTGAGAAGGATGATATTTTTGCGGTGCATTTGGCGTTGGAAGAGGCGCTTGTAAACGCCATAAATCACGGCAACAAAATGGATTCGCAAAAAGAAGTGGCAATTTCTTATTCGGTTGATCAGGATGTGGCGGAGATATCGGTAACCGATCAGGGCAATGGATTTTCCCCTGGGTATGTGCCGGATCCTCGCTGCGGAGAGAACCTGTACAAAGCTGGCGGCAGGGGGTTATTTTTGATCAAGTCTTATATGGATAAGATTGATTTTAACGAAAAAGGAAATTGTATCTGTATGGTCAAGCGGCGAAGCAAGAACAAACAAATCGGCGGCAAGGACTAAAAATTTAAGTATTGATTATAAAGCTGACGAAAACTCTAAGATATTATGAAAATCGTAATTATATTTGTTAGTCTTATACTGCTTTTTGTAGTCGGTTGTGTGCAGAATGAGCCAATGCCGCAAATTTGCAGCATCGATAAAAGCCCTGTTTTTACTCCGCCGCCAGTTGTGGTGAAACCTTCGCCCCCTGGCTATACGCCTTATCCAGGTGGATGGGTGCCGTCAAGTGCTGTCGAAAAAAGTTGGACAGCCATAGTGATTCACCATTCAGCTACACCGAACGGAAATGAGGCTGTTATCGACCGCTGGCATAAAGGCAACGGCTGGGACGGTATAGGTTATGACTTTGTGATAAATAATGGTTCTGACAGTCCCGATGGTCTGGTTGAGGTTACATTTCGCTGGGAACAGCAAAGAACCGGCGCTCATGTCGGGGGAACACTGGGCAACTGGGCTAATAAAGATGCTATCGGGATATGTCTTGTTGGCGATTTCAACAAGACCGTTCCGACGTCAAGGCAGACGGCTGAACTTACTAAATTAGTCAGGTTTCTGCAAAAACGCTATGGAATACCCACGTCAAGGATATATGGACACGGAACGACCCCCGGTGCCAAAGTAACGGATTGTCCGGGCAGGAATTTCCCGATGGCAAAGTTTAAGAGCCAGCTTTAACAGCAATTCGCAATTTTGTAGTCCTATAAATATTTCTTATAATTTCAAAAGAGTTGATTTTTGACCAAATAAAGGCGGTCAAATTAAGCTGCATACTTTTTGCGCCGATTATCCTGCTGAAGATTATTCTTTGGTAAGGAGATGAAAATGTTTTATTCAGATAACCTTTTTTCATGTGCGCTCACTGAACAGATCGCCAGGCATATTTTTGAAGCGATTACCGAAACCGATATGGTAATGGTTTTTGTCGATAAATTCGGCAGTCACTGGCCCAGCGACAGCGAAAAATTCAATTCTCTTAATATGAGTAAATCCACGCTCGAAGATATCTGCGGACGGATCGACGATGGCGAGGGGCTGCTTACTATGAATCTGAACGGATATTGCATTTTCGCCGAGCAGCTGGTAACGGAAAAAACAAGATATGGTTATATTATTGCCGCTGTTGACGGAAGCGTTGAAGATATGAAGGATAAATTTTCTTTGATGGAGGCGATCCTTGCCTTCGCGAACCTTACAGCTACGCTGGTCGAAAAGAACAACATGCTTTATGAGATGCAATTGAAGCATCAGCACCTGATTTGCAAGGTTCCGGTTACAAACTGACATCC
Source organism: Phycisphaerae bacterium (assembly GCA_028715705.1). Taxonomy (GTDB): domain Bacteria; phylum Planctomycetota; class Phycisphaerae; order Sedimentisphaerales; family Anaerobacaceae; genus JAQURJ01. The sequence goes on from JAQURJ010000068.1 coordinate 8,282, forward strand.
TGTGCGGCAGAGCCGCAACAAAAAATACTAAACATTGATTTCTAAATTCTAAACAAATTCTAATTACCAAAACAAAATACAACATTTATCCGTCGGAGTTTACCCTGAGCAGCACCGAAGTGGCCGACTCGTTCAATTGTACACGCAGTTAATAGTGCAATTTCTTTCAAGCTCCGATCGCCCACAAACCCAAGCCCCCCCTTCGGGTCGACACAAATCACTCCAAAGGCAGCCAATAATGAAGGTTCGAGGATGGCTTATACATAGTTCACGCCATCTCGATCGCAGTCGAGAGAGCTCAGATTTCTCCACTCCGCTTCGGTCGAAATGACAAGATTTTTTGCGATAAGTGTTGAAAAGGCGGGGGTTTGGTGGTATATTGTCAGGGAATTTGGGCAAAATGCGGCAAGGAATCAGTGAAAATGAAGGTAATCCTCAAGGCTGAGCAGGTAAAGGGTGTTCTGGACGAACTTGCGGAAAGCATAGTTTCGGCTGTGGGGCGAGATGCGGATTTCGCGTTTATCGGTATCCGGAGTCGGGGTGAGGTGATAGCCCAGCGGCTGGAGGAAATAGTTTCAAAGAGGCTGAAAAGGGACATTCCCTGCGGGACGTTGGATATAACGCTATACCGCGACGACCTTAGCAGCCGGTACAATCAGCCCGAAGTCCGCACCACAGAAATCAATTTCGATATAAGCGACAAGGTGATAATCCTTGTCGATGATGTTCTTCATACGGGCCGAAGCACCCGCGCGGCGATAGATGCGCTGATGGATATGGGCAGGCCGAAAGCTATACGGCTGGCAGTGCTGGTCGAGAGGAGCGGAAGGGAACTGCCGATTCAGGCCGAATATATTGGCTACAGAAGCGACGCTGTCGAAAAAGAACATGTACAGGTGCACTTGAGTGAATCGGATGGAACCGACGAAGTGACTATTGAATAGAAAAGATATGATACTAAGACGAAAAGAAAAAGCAGGCCAGTGGAATCGCAAACATCTGCTCGGCTTGCGTGATTTGACCGCCGCCGAAATTACCCATATTCTTGACACTGCCAAAGGCTTTGAACATCTTAGCCGCCAATCGATAAAGAAGGCTCCGCCTCTGCGGGGCAAGACGGTGGTGAATCTGTTCTTCGAGGACAGCACGCGGACGCGAAACAGTTTTACTCTCGCGGCAAGCAGGCTGAGCGCCGATGTTATCGAGTTTACGAAAAAGACAAGCTCGGTCAGTAAGGGCGAGACGCTTTTGGATACGGCAAAGAACCTTGAGGCGATGGGGATCGATATCGTTGTCCTTCGTCATAACGCGGCTGGCGCTCCGGCGATATTGGCTCGCAGCATCAACGCCTGCGTTGTCAACGCCGGTGACGGCTATTGCGAACATCCGACACAGGCGCTTTTGGATACTTATACGATACGCGAGAAAAAGGGCAGCCTGAAGGGCTTGAAAATCGCTATAGTCGGTGACATTGCTCATTCAAGGGTGGCACGCAGTGACATGTGGGCGATGACGAAGTTGGGGGCAGAGGTGACATTTGTGGGGCCGCCGACGCTGATGCCGAGTGGGGTGGATAAATTGCCGGTCAAGGTGAGCTATTCGCTGGATGAGGTGATAGAGAAAGTCGATTGCATAAATATGCTGCGGATACAGTTCGAGCGGCTGGGCGGAAATCCCTTCCCGTCGGTGCGGGAGTATTCGCATTACTTCGGGTTGACGGTCGAGCGAATGAAGCGGGCGAAAAAGGATATTCTTGTAATGCATCCGGGGCCGATCAATCGCGGGCTGGAGATTGAAAGCGAAGTAGCCGACGGGCCGAACAGCGTAATACTGGAGCAGGTGTCGAACGGATTGAGCGTACGAATGGCGGTACTGTTCCTTGTGAACCAGGCGGCGGCACAAAAAGCGTAGAGCTGATAGTGAAGAACGAAAAATGAAAAGAAAGTGGAAATCTAATGAGGGAACTAAAATGACGAGAAGAATAATTTTGGCGATTTTGGTGGTCGTTCTGGGCGTAAATGTTTTTGCCGAGCCGGAAGCGGTTAGTATGCAGGGGAAAATAGAGAAGGTTATAGTTTATCAGGGGCAGGCGTTAGTCACAAGAGTACTGGAGACCGACTTAAAAGAGGGAAGCAACGAGATAGTTATTACGGGTCTGCCAAACAAAATAGTCAGCGATAGTATTTATGCCGAAACAGCGGGACAGGTTACGGTGTCGAGCGTGCGATACCGTGAAAGGGCGGTTAAAGAAGACACTCGTGAAGAAGTGAGATCGCTCGATGCCGAAATAGAAAAACTCAAACTGGAACAATTCAAGGTTCAGCGTGATACACAGAATATTGTCGGACTATATAAACATTACGAATCGCAGTGGCAGCTTTCAGTAGCTGGGGCAAATTCTGATTTGAGCCGGTCGGTGCTGCAATATGAACCGATTAAAAATCTGACAGAGTTTCTCGAACAAAAACTAACAGAACTTCACGATAAAACCGTCCAGCTTGAATTCAAGGATAAAGATTTGACCAAGCAGCTCGATTTACTTGGGAGAAAACGGACTGAACTGGAAGCAGGAAAGAGCAAGACAGAGCGTGAAGCGGTTTTGCTGGTAAAGAGCGAAAATGGCGGCAAGGCGAAAATTGAGCTTAGCTATCTTGTGAATGAGGCAAGCTGGTTTAATCAATATAATGTCCGTTCGTTATCGAAAGAAAAGAAGGTCTTCCTCGAATATAACGCTGTTATCCATCAGGCAAGCGGTGAGGACTGGAACAAGGTGGCTATGATATTGTCAACGGCTCAGCCGGCTATGTCGTCAAGTCCGCCGGAACTCGAACCGATGCAGGTGCAGACCGGCACGCCAAGACTGCCGTATGTTCTGTCTGAAGAGAAAGTAGAAATGCAGCAGGGAATGCCCGAAGGCGGCGCGTACACGGATATTACAGAGCAGTACAGAAATCTTCAAAGTGAACGCAGGAAAATGTCCTCAAAGGGTAAAGCAGCACAAATGTCACTGAATAAGGCATCGATTAGTAATCAGATGCTTGAATTTCAGGCCGATAAGGAACAAATCAAAAAAATTCAACAGGAGGCCAAGCGTCTCGCTCAAAAGGAAGGCGTCAGTGTCAGTTACGACCTCGGCGAAGGTTTTACAATGCCCAGCCGCAGCGACCAGCAATTGATTACTATAACTTCGTTTGACGCTCCTGCCGAGTTTGTGCATACGGCGACACCGCTTCTTACCGATTTTGTATATATTGTCGGTGAAATAACAAACACAAGCAGTACGGTTCTTTTGCCCGGCCCGGTTAGTACATATCGAGACGGCGAGTTCGCGGGAAAGGCAAGTATATCGCTGGTGACAAGCGGCGAGACTTTCGCAGCCGGATTCGGCGTTGACAGCCAGGTCAAGATTTCGCGTGAGTTCGGGGATAAAAAAGTGGAGACGTTCTGGGGCAGCCGTGTGGATACTTATAATTACCGGCTGGCGATAGAAAATTACAGGAACGAGCCGGTGACATTGCGGCTGTATGAGCGAATGCCGTATACCAAGGACGCTTCGCTTGAGATTATGAATTTTGTAACCGATACGACGTTGAGCGCCGATGCCGATTATGTACGTACGGAGAAGGATAAGGGGATTTTGCGATGGGATGTTACGCTGCCTGTCAATACGAGCGGCAAGAAAGCGAAGATAATTACTTATAGTTATACAATGAAATATGATAATGAAAAAACTATTACGCCGGTGAATTAGCGTAAAGCGTAAAACTAAAAACGAAAAATGGAAAAAGAATTGCTGATAAAAAATGGACGGGTGATAGATCCGGCGAATAATATCGACAAGGTTTGCGATGTTCTGATAGTCGGTGACAAATTCGCCGAGGTCGGCAAGGTCAATAAAAGCGGCGTCGAGACAATAGACGCCTCTGGCAAATTCGTTGTACCGGGGCTTATCGATGTCCACGTTCATTTCCGCGAACCCGGCGATGAAGAGGAAGAGACTATCGCCAGCGGTTCGGCTGCGGCGGTGGCGGCGGGGTTTACGTCGGTTGTGTGTATGCCCAATACCACACCCACGATAGAAAGCGAAACGGATATCGAATACGTTCATCGCAAGGCTCGCGTGGCTCGCAAAACGCATGT
>JAQURJ010000069.1 GCA_028715705.1 Phycisphaerae bacterium
CGTTTGCACCTCCTCCCAAAGCCATTACGACAAGGCATACTACTAACACAGTTTTTTTAATCATTTTGTACCTCCATAAAAATTGCACCTTCAATTTAGTCCTTCAGGCCAATCCCGAAGAATTTTCCTACTGAAAAGGTATTTCAAAAGTGTTAGATAGGTATAAGGGCGGTGTTAGAATTCTGTTTATGGTGAAAAAATATTTCACTCAGAATCGCTGAAAACAGTGAGGTTACAGTCAGATTTTCTGCTTGAGAGATGCCGGTAAGGTTTCAATGTATTTACGGATTTCATCACGTATGCGGCGGTAATGAGTGATTTTCTCTTGTTTATTTTTTGCATTTGCTGCAAGTTTAGGCGGGTCATCAAAACCTCGATGAATGATTTTTGTTTTAGCAGGAAAAACCGGGCAGCTCTCTTCCGCATGACCGCAGAGAGTGATGCAATAATCAAATTCAACTCCTGTAAACTCACCAACAGTCTTACTGTGCTGGTTTGATATATCAATGCCGGATTCTTTCATAACCTGTACCGCATAAGGGTCAAGGCCTTTGGCATCGATTCCAGCTGAATAAGCAGATACCGTGTTACCGATTAAGTGGCGAGCGAAACCTTCAGCCATCTGGCTGCGGCAGGAATTACCTGTACAAAGGAATAAAATTTTAAGAGGATTTCCCAGTATTTTCTTCATTCGAGAGGTTTGAGGGTAAATGAATTTCAAAGATACTTCCTTTGCCAACAGTGCTTTCTACTTTTACATATCCGCCGTGGACGCCAGCTATATGCTTTACTATTGACAGGCCTAATCCTGTACCTCCGAGTTTACGGCTGCGACCTTTATCGACAACATAGAAACGCTCGAAAATGCGTTCGAGATGTTCTTTTTCTATTCCGCAGCCTTTGTCGGATACAGTGACAAGAACCTCGTTTTCTTGTTTCTTAGCACTAATTTGTATAGTGCTGTTGTCCAGACTGTATTTAATTGCATTATCAACAAGATTAAGTACCGCCTGTTCTATAAGAGCAGCGTTTATTTTTCCTGTTATCTCTTTGTCACAAAGCAGCTTGACCGTTATATGCTTTTGGTCCGCTTTAACTTTAGAAAGTTCAATAGCTGAAACAAGAGCCGGCCTTAAGCTTGTTTTCTCAAAAGAAAGCCTTCTTTTCTCGCTGTCTTCCTCTAATCGTGAAAGACTCAAAAGGTCTTCGATTATGGCATTGAGCCGATCAGAATGCTTGGCGATGATTTTTAAAAACTTCTGTGCTTCTTGAGGGTCATTTACAGCACCGTCTAGCAGCGTTTCGACAAATCCTTTGATAGAGGTAACAGGAGTTTTAAGCTCGTGAGATACGTTAGCGACAAAATCACGTCTTACCTCTTCCAGTTGACGGGTTCGGGTAATATCGTGTAACACCAGCACAGCACCTGTGTTGTTACCTTTGTCGTCAGCCAAGGCTGAACCATACAATTGCAGAAAACGCCCGCCATCATTTAATACAGAACATTCGGTTTCAGTTGCCTGTTTATTCTCGATAGTATTTTTTATATACTGCTGTAGCTGGGGATTGCGTATAGCCTCTTCAACGCTCAAACCATGTGATTTATCTGCGTCTATACCGAGCAACTCCGCAGCCGCTTTGTTGCAACTGACAATATGTTCGTCAGAATCAACCGCCAGGACACCTTCAATCATACTTGAAAGAATTGCTTGTATCTGGCTTCGCTCTTCTGTGATTGTGTCAATCCTTGCATTAAGCTGCTGAGCCATCTCATTTAAGGCTTTCGCCAGATCAGCCAGTTCGGCTGCATTCGGTATAGACAACCTCAGATCGAGCTTGCCTGAAGCGAAATGCTTTGCAACCTCAGTCATCTGTTCCACGGGACGGCTTATTTTCTTGGATATAGCCAAACTTATGACCGCCGCGCAAACTGCAACAATTAAACCTGCCCAGAAAAGCTTCTTATAAATATTTTTAAGTGCTTCATCAATTGCGGTAATCGGTACAGATGTTCTGACAACCGCCATGACTGTGTCATCCTGCTTTATTGGGATTGCCAGATACATCATTTTTTTGCCAAGAGTCTCACTAAACCGAAGTGAGTTACCCGAACCTCGCTCTAAAGCATTCTGGAATTCCGGTCTGTCGGCATGGTTTTTCATACGGCTGGGTATTTCATCGGAATCTGCTACTACTTCACCATTTGGCAAAATCACTGTAATTCGTGTGGAACTGATCGCTGCTATTTGTTTACAAAAATCGTCGATTTCTTTAAAGTTGTAGGTGGTCAGATTGACTGATATCTGTTTTTCGATTAAATGTGCGCTGGAGTTGAGATCCTCGGCAACCTGATTAAGGTGAAATTTACGTATGGATTGTGACCCATACCAACCTACACCAACTACTGAAATAAGAATAATCAGCAGGAAGGATGGATAAATTTGCCATAATAATCGCTTTTTCATCATTAATTATCCTTAAAGCGATACCCGACGCCACGGACAGTCTCGATATATTTGCTGCAAGACCCCAATTTTTTTCGAAGCCCCACTATTTGCACATCTACAGCTCTATCCGTAACAAGATAATCATCACCATGTAATGCATCGACAATCTGGTATCGCGTAAAAACCAAACCCGGCCTCTTAGCCAGTGCATAAAGAATATTGAATTCCGTGAAAGTAAGTTCCACAGGTTTGTTTTTGATAAGGACTTCACGGCGAGCAGGGTCTATAGTTAGCTCATAAATTTTTACCGGTGCCTTCTCTAAATCACGAGCTATTGTCCTGTGTAAAATCTTTCGAACTCTTGCTACAAGAACTTTTGGACTGAATGGCTTTGTAACATAATCATCAGCTCCCAATTCCAGACCTGTAACTGTATCTACCTCTTCCCCCTTAGCGGTCAGCATTATGATGGGAATATTCTGCGTTTTGGTATCACTTTTCAGTTTTTTGCAGACCCCTAAACCATCGATACCAGGAAGCATCAAATCCAGTATAACCAGATCTGGCAGTTTGGCCCTCGATTTAGCCAAAGCCTCCTCGCCTGTGGTTGCTGTCTCGGTATTGTAGCCGTTCTTGTCGAGGTTATACCGAACCAACTCAAGCACATCTTCCTCATCATCTACAATCAGAATATTTTCTTTTGCCATGATTTCTTATCTATCTTTTTTGCATTAGCATATTATTAGAAAATTGTTAGAATTTTGTTAGACCAAACCCCCTTAGTATACAACAAATTAATTTATTCTCAAACTACAATTGTATTAACCGGTTTTAAAAAACAACCGGTTGGAAAGTAACACAAGGAACTTTTGAAAATGTTTGTCGAAATCTTCTATTGGTAATTTTTCATCAATCATAATTTCGCCAATAGTTGCATCAGAGCAGTATTGGCAAACTGACAACATCAGTTTTTTCAATTCCGAAGAAAGCAACAATGAATCAATCTCTTGACCTGATAGCTCATATAACCTCTTCCATAAGATTTCAACCATCCTAAGCAGAGGTGCCCAATTAATCCATTGCGCAGATTCACTTTCCGGCTTTAGCAGTTCATCAAGTACGCCGGCTTTTAATCTATAAAACTTTTCTTTTTTGGAAGTTCTTGTCAAGATTACTCCCGATTGAGCCATTTCAACCAAGGTTGTCTGTATTGTTTTTTGATAATAGCCGGTTATTCGAGCAGCTTCGCTTGGATGTATTTCTTTTCCTGATGCTAATAAACATAAAATCTCAGCCCTAGCATTAATGCCGAGCAATGCTCTCAAGCGAAGCAAAAGACAAGCTGGGCTTTGTAAATCAAAAGCTTGCGAATAACCCCTCAAGTTTATCTGCCCGCGTTTTAAGCCGTGACTTAGAAATTCCGGATTGGAATTTTTATCCGTTGGGCAAGGCAAAGCATTGCCTTCTTTGTCGAAGAATAAAGCCTCTTTATCTTTTTGATAATACTTTTTGGCAAGCCCTGACCATTTAAGTCTGTAACTCGCCTTTTCAGCAAGAATTTCAGCGATAGCACTAAGCTGTGGACCGCAGTTGAAATCATATTTCAGTTGTATCTGCTGTAATCGTTGTACGTTGATAAAATTACCGTTTTGGAACAACCAGTCAATAATCTCATCGAACAAACGCGGCTCATATCGGCAAACACTTAACGAAAACAACAACAATGCTTCCGGGTCGATGATTCTATTATCCCCTGGTTTGGCTGTTCCGGCAACTCCCAGGATGCTCCATTGACGCCAGAGAAAATCGAATATCTTATCCTGGAATTTGTCTTTAGATTGTATCAACCAGTCGTTCATAGCCAAATTCCTGTAGGAATAATTTTATTGCTGTCTGAAATCCCTCTGATGGATCATGTGTTATCGCCCAGTCAATGGCCTGAAGCAATTCCTCATCAGAAGGCGAAAGCTGTTTAAGGTCTGATGCATGATAACTGCCAAACTGATCGACTGCAGCGTATAGTTTAAAGTGTATCTGGTCCAACCGGCTGGCAAAATAAACCGTCAGTTTTTCGCCCTGATAATTTTTTATTAGCCTTTCTTTGAACCCATCAGGCAATCCTAATCTGAACAAACCGCCATCACCGCTGCTCGGGCCATTGTTAAGCCAGTCTTGAGGAAAATTCAGTGTGTTAGCGACTTCTTTTGCAGCAACCAGCAGTTCTTCTGGCAGAGGGGCAGGATCTATAAGTTGATTGTTGGAATCCATCAAAGCAACTATATCCACATCCTTTGTGGTTCGCTGAATCAAATGCATAGCGTTGAGGGCCGTTCCTCCGCAGACCACGATTGAAAAACTGCGGCTTCGGTTCATCTTTAATCTGCCATCCAGCAACTGCAAGGCCTCGTTTATTTTGTCGTATCCATAGTCCATATTAGCATTATCGGCAATAATAGCACTTATGTCAAGTGATATTATTGCCATTTAGCTGTTTTTTCGCAAATTTTAGCGATTATGATTATCCTGGTAAATCAGCTTTAGAAATGCCATTCTTAGGGGCAAAATCGGCTTTTTAAGCACCTGCAGATGTGAAAATTACCGGAATTCACATTTTAGAGCCAGTCTCCTACAGGCAATTGCTCCACGGCATGACGAAGCACAGGATCAACATTGGTGTACACTTTGTTCGTCAGGTTTGGGGACGAATGTTCCAGCAACCTTTGTGTTACGGCAGTAGATATTCCGTTTTGAGCAAGTAAAGAGCAAAATGTTCGGCGCAAGTCATGAAACTTCAAATCTGCTAACCCTGCTTTCTTGCAGACTTTTCGCCATATCCCGTGATTAAACTTCGTGCTAAATAATTTCCCCTGGCCAATATGCTATAAAGTTATTTTACACAAATAGTTACGCAAGGGATTATTTTCGTATCATCCGGATTATATGTCCTAATGCCAAAGTTTTTCGGCCATGATGATCCAAAGATAGCAAAGGTATGTGCAGGATATTTCTGCACATACGGACAGCATTAGTAAAAACAACAGAATGTGCCGGCGTCGGGTTTAAGCGGCTTCTGCTGCAGCTACACAAGACCGGCGTGGTAGCTTTGCAGTGATTTTACGGTAGTTTCCGTTTTTTGTCTTGCGGCGATGCCTTCTGCGGTGGCAGCAGCTGCAGTCGCTGTGGTTATATATGGTATCTTATGCTTGATGGCGGCTTTTCTGATATAAGAATCGTCGTGTTGACTTCGCTTGCCTACCGGAGTATTTACTATTAGCTGAATCTGTTTGTTTTTAATTGCATCAACAATATTCGGCCTGCCCTCATGTACCTTAAGAATTTGCTCTGCCTTTATACCTTTTTTAGTTAAATATTTATATGTTCCTTCTGTTGCCAGGATATTAAAACCAAGTTTACTGAAGGTTTTAGCTGTATCCACAATTGCTGCTTTGTCCGGTTCGGCCACAGTTATCAAAACTGTACCCTTTGCCGGCAAAGACTGTTGTGTTGCTTCCTGGGCCTTGAAGAAAGCCAGGCCATACGAATCAGCCAGCCCCAACACTTCGCCTGTCGAGCGCATTTCAGGCCCAAGCAAGGGGTCAACTTCCTGAAACATATTAAATGGGAATACAGATTCTTTTACGCCGAAATAGGGAATGGTTTTTTGCTTTAAGCCCAAATCAGCGAGTTTCCTGCCGAGCATGATTTCTGTCGCCAGCTTTGCCATTGATATTGCACAAACCTTTGAGACTAGTGGAACAGTTCTCGACGCTCTCGGATTAGCCTCCAAAACATAAACCGTGTCTTGGGCGATCGCGTATTGCATATTCATCAGGCCGACCACATTCATCTCGATCGCTATTTTCCTGGTGTACTCACAAATTGTATCAATATGTTTTTGCGGAATTGACACTGGCGGAATAACACAGGCTGAATCGCCGGAGTGTATGCCAGCAAGTTCGATGTGTTCCATAACCGCTGGGACAAAGGCATCGGTTCCATCAGCGATTGCGTCGGCCTCGGCTTCAATGGCATTAACGAGGAACTTATCTATCAGAATCGGCCTTTCCGGCGTCACTTCCACAGCAGCGGCTACATACTGACGCAGCATCTGTTCATCGTGAACAACTTCCATTCCGCGACCGCCAAGAACGTATGAAGGCCGTACCATCAGCGGATAGCCGATTCGCTTGGCGATTTTCAGTGCCTGGTCAAGATCGCTGGCCATGCCAGATTCAGACATTGGAATCTTGAGTTTTTCCATCATCTCCCGGAATCGGTCACGGTCTTCAGCTAAATCAATTGTCTCCGGAGAGGTGCCTATTATCTTAACGCCGGCATCTTCGAGTTGTCGCGCTATATTCAAGGGGGTTTGCCCGCCAAACTGCACAATAACCCCTTCGGGTTTTTCCTTTTCGTAGATGCTCAAAACATCTTCTACTGTCAGCGGCTCGAAATACAGCTTATCCGAAGTGTCGTAGTCCGTAGAAACAGTCTCAGGGTTACAATTGACCATTATCGTTTCCAGTCCTTCGTGCCGTGCTGTGAGAGCAGCATGTACACAGCAGTAGTCGAATTCGATACCCTGCCCGATTCTGTTCGGGCCACCGCCCAGAATCATGATCTTACGGTTTTTGGTTACCCTGACCTTGTCCGGCGCATTGTAAGTTGAGAAATAATAAGCCGCATCTTCTACGCCGCTAACCGGCACAGGCTCCCATCCTTCAACAACGCCGAGCTTTATTCTCTGCCGGCGAATCTTTTCTTCGCTGATTCCGAGAATTTTTGCAAGATAGAGATCGGCAAAGCCGTCTTTTTTGGCTTGTATCAAAAGGTCGTCAGGAATTGATTTACCTTTATATTTCAACAGTTTTTCTTCGAGTTCTACCAATTCGACCATTTGTTCAATAAACCACGCTTTAATGTACGTTCTTTCATGCAGCACTTCGACGGTTGCTCCCTTGCGAATCGCTTCATACATAATGAACTGGCGTTCGCTTGTAGCAGTACTGAGGAGTCTGATTAACTCATCAAGGCCAAGTTCATTGAAATTTTTCGCAAAGCCAAGTCCATATCTGCCGTTTTCCAAAGACCGAATGGCTTTATGGAAGGCTTCTTTGTAGTTTTTGCCGATGCTCATAACTTCACCGACAGCCCGCATTTGTGTGCCGAGTTTGTCTTGGGCGCCTTTGAACTTCTCAAATGCCCAGCGAGGGAATTTAACCACAACATATTCACCAGAAGGAGTGTATTTTTCGAGTGTTCCGTCCCGCCAGTATGGGATCTCATCGAGCGTAAGACCGCCAGCCAACATTGAGGACACCAGCGCAATAGGAAATCCAGTGGCTTTTGAGGCCAGGGCTGACGAGCGTGATGTCCTGGGGTTGATCTCAATTACAACCACACGTCCGCTTTTGGGGTCGTGAGCAAACTGTATATTTGTGCCGCCAATAACCTCGATTGCCTCAACGATATCGTACGAGTATTTCTGAAGTTTTTGCTGCAATTTTTCATCAATAGTCAACATCGGAGCGGTGCAGTATGAATCGCCGGTATGTACTCCCATAGCATCGACATTTTCAATGAAACAGACGGTTATTTTTTGGCTCTTTGCGTCCCTGACGACTTCCAGTTCCAGTTCTTCCCATCCGAGGACAGATTCTTCGACCAGGATTTGGTTGACCAGGCTGGCCGAGAGTCCTCTGGCTGCAACAGTTCTCAGTTCATCAACGTTATAGACCAAACCTCCGCCGGTTCCTCCCATAGTATAAGCGGGACGAATTACCACAGGATAGCCAAGTTCTTCGGCTATTTTTTCAGCCTCTTCAACACTGAACGCCGGCTCACTCTTTGGCATTTCAATGCCTAATCTGTTCATTGTCTTTTTGAATTCTATCCTGTCTTCGCCGCGTTCTATAGCGTCAATCTGTACCCCTATTACTTTTACGCCATATTTCTTAAGCACTCCAGCCTTTGCCAGTTCTAAAGATAAATTCAATCCAGTTTGTCCGCCAAGATTCGGCAAAAGCGCATCCGGTCGTTCCTTTTCAATGATTTTTGTCATAGTTTGCAAATTTAATGGTTCAATATACGTTACATCAGCCATCCCAGGGTCTGTCATAATCGTAGCAGGGTTTGAATTTACCAGGACTATCTGGTATCCCAACTTGCGGAGGGCCTTACAGGCTTGAGTACCGGAATAGTCAAATTCACACGCCTGACCAATAATAATGGGACCTGAGCCGATAATCATTACTTTGTGGATATCTTCTCGTTTTGGCATATTGAGTTCTCCGGGTATATAACTTTTTAATGTGACATCTTTATAACTTGGAGCAGATTAAACTATAAAACAAACACGTTGTCAAACATAAGTTGCAAATGCAGTTTTCAATGTTAGGCCAAAGGAGAAATAAAAATGGACAAACAAATCAGCATGATGTCCTGCCTTGATATGCGAAATGGCGTGGTAGTTAAAGGCGTTCATTTTGCCGATATTTATGATGCAGGCGATGACTCAGCTCGGCGCGAAAGTTACAGCCTATCGGGAAAGCAGCGGTATGAGTCCGCCGGATTATCTGATTGACCAGCTTGTTGACTGGCAGCAAGGTGATCTTGAAAAAGGACTTTCGGATGTCGGCATAAAATAAAAAATTGATTACAGGTTACTGGTTGCCTCGTATTGGTTTTTGACATTACAGGCTCGTAGGGCGCGGGCCGGCCCTGCCGCGAATACTGGCGAACATCTCGGCATTGATATCCGGCGGCCTGAGCGAAACAGTCGCAAAATAATTGTCACCACTGAGAATGTCAACCGCATGGGAAAAAAATTTATCTATTTCTACCCTAAGTTGACGAAATATACTTAAAACCAGCAAAATGGGTATGCCGATATATATAGCAAACCAAAAAGCTGACCCCAATAGTAGCACGGATGTATTTATGTTACAAACAATTGAACAAAAAAGGACTAAGAAAAAAATAAAAGACACAATATATCACTTTATATTTTTCAATACCTAACCTTTCATGATAGTTGATTATATATTTTCACGGAATCTGGTGGCACCTTACCCATTTCTTTCCAACTGATATAATTTACTTTTAATTTTCACCGCCGATATTTTTCATAGCCGCATCTTTCAATCGCGGCGGTATTTTACCAAATAAAAGTCGAATATGCAACAATTTTGCAGTGATATAAAGCCGAGGCAGGCGGCTTCGCCGCCGCTGAATCAGCGGACTCCTCACATTCGTTCGGAGTGACTGTCGTCATGGTTCGAGCCGATACTGCTATGACTTGTCATGCCGAGCTTGTCGAGGCTTCCGCTTAAACAGGGTTACGAAGTAACTCCTTAGAAAAATCGCATGAGCAACTTTCAATCAGTTTGCATCGAAAAATACCGCTGGGCTGACCTTGAACCGCTCGCACAGGATGTGGATATGGCTTTTGCTCAATTCTCTTTGGCCTTTTAGAATTCTGGTGCCAAGCGAACGGTCGCCCAGCAGACGGCCAAGGTCGGAAGCGTTCATACCATTATCCTCAAGCAGTGATTCGATAACCTCTACGGCTGTAACTTTGCCGGTTTCAATTTTAAAATGCTTTTGCTCGTAAGCGGCTATGACCAAAGTGAGACTTTCGAGATAATCCTGCTGGTCGCGGTTAAGAGTATTCTGCGATGCCAGCAGTCCGGCTATAGATATAGCCTCATTGTGGTCTTTTTTGCTGTGAATTGGTCGGAGGCTTCGAAGTTCGGCCTGAAGCCCAAGCCACGTTTCGGGCAATTTATCTTTAATACTTTGTCTTTTTACTGCAACGCTCATAATCTTCCTTTCCACAGATCCTTGCTGTATTCGGCATGCGTCATCGCGATTTCTATAATCACAAGCTGTCCCTTGAAATTTATCGCTGTAACCAGCCGATACTTGTTACCGCCTATATTGAATATAATATAACTTCGCTCGCCACCAGAGAGCATATCGGCAGGGCCGAAGGTGCGTTTCAACTCCGCAAACGAGGTCCAGCTGCTTTGCTCAACAGTCTTTAGCCACCGAAGAACCGGTGATTTCGCATCACTGTGTTTTTTAAAGAACTTTATCAACTTGTCCTTGCCGACAACTATCATACGCTCATTATCGGCAAGTGTTGACAAAAAGTCAACAACTTTTTTAAAAATTTTTAGTGGAAGAATGATTTTTGTGCAATTTTCCGCATGAGCAAAAAATTTGGACATCCTATCTTACGGGTGTTTGGTGGGTTAAAAACCAACACATACAGGTTGTTCTGTGTGGACAGTGAAGCTGCACCACCCTGAATTAAATCATGGTGTAAGCAGAAGGTTTTGTTTGCAGAAATAAGTTTTCATTCCATAGCTGTCGCAGATTTTAATGAATGGTTCAATGATATATTTCTGGGCGACTGTTGGTGGTAAACGCCATGAACCGCCCCTAAAGATAAGTTTATCCGGTGCATTAAGCAGTTCATAAACATCTTTAAGGTTTGTTATAGCCTGCGGCATTGGTTTGTATCGCGAGGAAACGATTTTCGCCGCAGAGTAAACAATATGCATCAAACCATATTTACGGGCGAAACTTATAAGCGTTTGGAGTTTATCGAGACTCTGAGCATCGGGCAGTCCAAATTCTTCGAGCATTCTATCCTGCAACAAGGGATCGCGAGGCAGCAGCGGGTCTATTCTTAAAACAACAGGGATGCCTTTTTTCGAAGCTGCTTTATGGCATCCATTCGTTCCATTACTGAAGGTGCGCCCGGGTCGTAAAAATCGGCGTCACGCTGGTCAGCAAACGCAACAGATACCTCAATTCTTAAAGCGGACATAAAATTTTTCTCGAAAATAATTCTGCGAGGATGATTTTCGGGAAGTTTTGTCAATTCTTTGAGCACGGACATATACCGCGGCCTTAGGAGAATTGACGGATTTTTGGTTAATATAACAATGCTTGTGAAAAATCGGCGGTATCGCTGCTGTTGGATAGATGCGCCGGAGCGGGTGGTAAAGCAAACTGTTCGATTTGGGCAAGGTCTTTGAGGAGTTTGGTTTTATAGTTGTTTTTGCATCTTGCCTGACCAGGTTCATAGCTTTGGGCATAGCAGTAGCGGCATTTGTGGCTGCAGCCGGCATAGACGTTAATGCAGTATCTGTGTCCGCTTGAAAAGTCCTTTTGGTCAGCAAACGGGCAATACCATTTGATTACCCTTGGCCGCGTTACGCCGATGGTTTCTTTGCCGGATTTGTGAGGCAAAAAATATAGGGCGGCTGCGGATTGTTTGTTCTGCGGCAGTTTGTCAAAGGCAGGTTTGTATTTGCTGTCTATCCTGCTGACAAGTTCCAATCCCTTCGCGATGTCAAGGTCGAATAAATCCATTCCTAGATACTATACTCAATTGATATTAAACTCAATGGGCCACGTCATAAAAATGTTAAAATAGATAAATAAGCGGGAAAATTTGCGCAGGTTTTTTCTGGCAGAAAATAAAAAAATAAAATTTTTTGAAAAATTTTATTACCCATTATTTTCCAACACTTTATCCATATTTAATACTTTCAGCAGCCTTTTTGTAAATCCCACTTTTAGGGAAATTTTGCGCAGGTTGGGGTGATAGTAGAGAGGGCGAAAAAGTGGGAAGAGTAAGAAAGGTAAGAAGGGTTTGAAGGGTAGATTGCTTCGCCATTTCGACAAGCTCAAGGCAGGCTGCGTTCGCAAAGACAATCAAAAGTAAATATCAAAAAGTAAAAATAAAAAATGAGGAAAAGCGATGTTTGAGACAGAAATATTTGGGGAGCAGTTGGGTGCGGATTATTTGGAGTGGCTGGTCGAGCAGCAGTGGCCGCAGGTGAATAGTCACTTTGGCAGGCTTTGGGAGTATTACTCCAATGATATTGTCGATTTTAGCGGCAGCGGGGCAGT
>JAQURJ010000070.1 GCA_028715705.1 Phycisphaerae bacterium
TGGCGACGACTAAATCGCGTTGCCAGATAGTGCGGTTCGGGCCGGTCGATGAAGAGCGGATACTTGAGGCGTTGAAAAAAAGCGGTATTGAGGGTAAGAAGGCGTTGTATTTTACCCGGCTTGCGGACGGCAGCATAGGTGAGGCATTGCAGATGGCGGCTCTTGAACAGGAGGGGGCGAAGCTATTTGAGGTGAAAACGGCGATAGTCAAGTCGCTGGCGGATATGCGGTATGAGCAGAGTCTGGAGATCGCAGCCAAGCTGCTGGCCTTTGCCAAAGAGATTGGCGAGGTATGGGTCAAGCAGCAGGAAAAGACCAGCAAAACGGACATAAACCGGCGGGCTATCGGGTTTGTATTAGAGGCGGTTTCCTGTGTTTTTCGGGACGCGATGACGATGGGGATAGCCGACGAAAAAAAAATAGCCAATATAGATCAGTTGGGCGAAATCAGGCGTATCGCAGCGGAAAAAGGGGGTGAGGGGTGCGCCATGGCGGTTGAGAATGCCTACGATGCCGAAAGGCGGATGGAAGCGAACGTGAATGAAAAGCTGATTTTCGAGCGGCTATTGTTAAAACTGGCAAGTTCTGATACAATGAAGGTTTAACCACTGATTAGCACGGATTAACGCAGATTAAAAACAGTAATCAGTGAAAATCTGCGATAATCTGTGGTTTATAGAGAAATAGTTATGGCGAAAACGACACAGCCGAAAAAATATATGCTTGTCCGTTATGGACGTATGAATTGCCTGAGCTTTTTTGAGCACAACGAGTCATCGCTGCCCAAGACGCCGCAGCATGTTGTTATCAAGACTGATAAAGGGCTTGAGCTGGGTAAGCTGGTGGGGACGGCGGCTTGCAAGGGCGGACAATTTTGTATGAATCAGCAGGAAGTTAAAGAATACTTTGAGGGCAGCGAAATTGATTATCCGTGTGGGACGGGCGGAAAGCTGATCCGGTTTGCGACGGCTGAGGATGTCAGTGAACAGAGACACCTTGACGCGATAGCCAAAGAGGAAATGGCACGCTGCCGCGAAGTTATCGAGGAAATGAACCTGCCGATGAAACTTGTCGATGCCGAGCATATTTTCGGCGGCGAGCGGATAATTTATTACTTTATGGCGGACAATCGCGTTGATTTCCGCGAGCTGGTCAAGCAGCTTGCGCATGAATACCAGACCCGGATCGAGATGCGTCAGATCGGTGCGCGGGATGAGGCGAAGCTTTTGGGCGATATAGAGACATGCGGTCAGCCGTGCTGCTGTCAGCGGTTTCTAAAAGCGCTGAAGCCGGTTAATATGCGGATGGCCAAGATGCAGAAGGCTACGCTCGACCCGACCAAGATTAGCGGCTACTGTGGAAGACTAAAGTGCTGCCTGCGTTATGAGGATGAAACCTATCTTGAGTTGAAAAAGAAACTGCCTAACCGCGGGACATTGGTAAAAACACCGGATGGGGAAGGAAAGGTTATCGATGGCCAGATATTGACCCAGCTTGTCCGTGTGGAAAAAGCAGGCGGTGAGCAGGCGGTGTATCCAGTCGATGAGATCGAGGTGCTGCGGCGTGACAACAGGGGCGGCGGCAAAGGCCGTGATAGTGACAATCGGCAAGTGGATGTCGAAAAGAATGGCAATGACGTAAATGATATAGAAGAAAACGGCGTCGAAGACAACGGCGATGGCTTAGGAGAAGAGGATAGCAATGTCGCGTAATATAGCGGTGACAGCAGCATTGCCTTATGCCAACGCCCCTATCCATATCGGGCATCTTATCGAATATCTCTTGCCCGATATCTGGGTGCGCTTTCAGAAAATGAACGGCAATAGGTGCTTGTATTTTTGCGCAGATGACACGCACGGCACACCCATAATGTTAAGCGCACGCAAAGAGGGCATCGAGCCGGAAAAACTCATCGAACGCGCACACACCGAGCATTTTAAGGATCTCACCGAGTTTGGTATTGAATTTGACAATTATTATTCAACCCATTCGCCGGAGAACCGGCAATTCAGCGAGCTTATCTTCGAGCGGCTGCGCGAGAGAGGTTCTATTGTTAAAAAGACTGTGGAGCAGGCATATTGTTCAAGCTGTGAGATGTTTCTGCCCGACCGCTACATTACGGGGACATGTCCCCGCTGTAAGGCGTCCGATCAATACGGCGACTCCTGCGATAAATGCGGAGGAACACATCAGGCAACAGAACTAATTGAGCCGAAGTGCGCTACCTGCGGGACAACGCCAGGGCGCAAAGAAAGCGAACATTATTTTTTTAAATTGGCTGATTATGAAAAGCAACTGAAAGATTTGATAGCATCCGGCTATACACAGAAAGCAATCGCCAATAAGCTGGATGAATGGTTTCGTACAGGTCTGAGGGACTGGGACATCTCCCGCGACGGCCCGTATTTCGGTTTTAAGATACCGGGTGAGGAGAACAAGTTCTTTTATGTATGGCTTGACGCTCCGATTGGCTACATGGCCTCGATGAAAAATTACTGCGACAGGAACGGTTTGGAGTTTGAGGAGCTTTGGAATGGGGACAAGTGGGAGCTTTACCATTCTATTGGCAAGGACATTGTGTATTTTCACGCGTTGTTTTTCCCGGCGACGCTGATAGGTTCCGGGTTCAGGCCAGCGAAGAAGCTTTTTGTGCACGGCTTCCTTACCGTTAACGGCGAGAAGATGAGCAAATCGAAAGGGACGTCCATCAAGGCGGCGACGTATTTAAAGCATCTTGCCCCTGAATATCTGCGTTATTATTTCGCTGGCAAACTTTCCGGCGGTGTTGATGATATCGATCTTAGCCTGGAGGATTTTATAAACAAGGTCAATGCCGACCTTGTTGGCAAGTTCGCGAACCTTGCCAGCCGAAGCGGACCGATGCTGAACAAGAAACTCGATTCGCGGCTTGGTAAGCTCGATGAGGAAGGTACAAAACTCCTTGATACGCTTATCGCCGCCAAAGAGGACATAATAGCCGATTATGAATCGCTGAATTACGCATCGGCGATACGGCGGATAGTGTCACTGGCAGACGAGGCCAATCGTTTTGTCGAGCAGAATCAGCCGTGGGCGACAATAAAGACAGACGAGGAAAAAACGCGGACGACCCTTACGGCGGTGATAAACGCGGTTAAGGTTTTGGCCATTTATCTAAAGCCCGTGCTGCCGGTATTTACGGAAAAAATAGAAAAATTCCTCAATGTCGGTTCACTGAGTTTCGCCGATATTGAAATCAAACTTGAAGACAGTAGAATCAATGAATTTGAGCGATTGATAGGCAGAATCGAAAAAGAAAAGGTTGACGCTATGATAGAAGAAAGCAAGCAGGCGGCTGTTTCACAGCCAGAGCCGCAGGAAAAGTTTGAGCCGATAAAACCGGAATGCACCATCGACGATTTTATGAAGATAGACCTGCGTATTGCTAAGGTGGTTAAGGCTGCCAAAGTCGAAGGGGCTGATAAGCTGCTGAACTTAAAGCTTGATATAGGCGGGGTCGAAAAGAATGTGTTTGCCGGCGTCGCGATGGCTTATGAACCGGATGACCTTGTTGGAAAAACTGTCGTGTGTCTTGCGAATCTGAAGCCGCGAAAAATGAAGTTCGGTGTTTCGGAGGCGATGATACTTGCGGCGGGCGAAGGTGGGAAAGAAATATTCATGCTTGGAGTTGACGAGGGCGCCAAGGCTGGTCAGGGTGTACATTGAAAACTACGAAAGAAAAACTTGATACTATCGCCAAAAAAGACGGACGGTTTTCGCCGGACGCGATAAAGTTCGTCTATGAAGGGTTAAGTTATACTGGAAAAAATATTGTCGTCGAGACCGGTCACGTCAGCGGCAAACAGCTTTGCGAAGGACTGCGGCGACTTGCGGTCGAGAAGTGGGGGCGGCTTGCGAAGCTGGTGCTTAATGAGTGGGATATTAAGACGACTCGCGATTTCGGCGAGATAGTTTATTTGATGATACGACACAAATGGATGAGCGCCCAGCCGGCGGACACCATCGACGATTTTGATAATGTTTACGATTTCGACGAAGTGTTTAAGAATCAGTTCCGATTTAATTAATCAGCATAGGAATTCGCGGAAGATTTTTTTGTAAACCTGCTTTCCTTTTTCCAAATCGGCTATGTCGATGTATTCATCGGGTTTGTGGCATAGCTCGGTAACGCCCGCTCCGTAAATGATAACCGGTGCGCCCAGGCTGGCAAAGCATGGGCCATCGGTGGTGTAGCCGACAGTTTTTGTCCTGGGGTTTTCAACCACTTCACAGAATTTGCGGACGAAATCGCTTTTCGGGTCGGTGTCGAGGCCGTCACAGTGGCGGATGACTTCGACTTTGGCATCGAAGGTACTATCCTGCTGCTTTAGGCGGGCGAAGATTTTTTCCACTTCTGCTATCACGCTTTTTATAGTCTGTCCGGGTACGATGCGGATATCGATTTGAGCCTGGCATTTGTCGGGGATGACGTTTATGGCGTTGCCGCTGTTTATGGTGTTGACGCTGACCGAGCATTTTCCGAACAGTGGATGCTCGATGCCGAAATCGGTCGATCGCAGCTCGGTTAGAAAAGCGTTCATTGAATAGATAGCGTTTATACCCTCCTGCGGCATCGAACCGTGAGCGGTCTTTCCAAGTGTAGTAACCCTTAACCATACGATTCCGCGGTGTGCGGTGATAATATCGAAATTTGTGGGTTCGGGGATTATTACAGCCGCAATATCACCGAAATTGTCTTTGTTTTGCTCTATGAATCGCTTTGCCCCGCAGCTATCGGTTTCTTCTCCGGCTGCGCCCACGAAAATAAGGTCGCCTTTGAAAACAGCCTTTTCGGCGACAAGTTCGGTTATCGCAGTTATCACAGCGGCAGTCGAGCCTTTCATGTCGGCTGAACCGCGTCCATAAATTTTGCCGTTCTCCTCGATTCCGGCGAAGGGGTTATGCTTCCACAGGGCATCGCCGGGCGGAACGACATCGAGATGGGCGGCGAGTAAAAGGGCTGTTTTTTGGTTGGTTGAACTAATTTTCGCCGATACGTTGGCTCTGTTGTTGTCCCATCGGTCTATCTGGCAGGGGATTGAAAAACGGTCAAATTCGGCTTTAATGACCTCAGCGGTTGCCAGTTCGCCTTTTTTTACGGTAGATTCTGCTCTTATCATCTGCTTTAGTAAAGGTTTCATGGCGGTATTATAGCGTATGGAGGCAAAAAGCGAAATTTTTTGTTGCGGATTTGGATTATGGCGGGCATAATGGCGGGTTTGAAAAGTTCATAATTTGAGGAAACAAAATGGGTCCAGTACTTGAAAGTCTAATCAAGCTTCAGAGTGTGGAAAATCGTCTTCGTGCAGCTAAGGCCAAACTTGCGCGGAGCAGACGCAACGTTATTATACAGGAAAACCAGGTCCGCAGTTTTCAAAACGCCCTGGAAGCCAAGCAGGAGGAGATACAGCTTACTCGGGTTCAGTGTGACCGGCTTGAATTGGAACTCAAAAGCCGTGATGAGGAGATATCCAGATACAGGACGGCTCTGAATACGTCGAAAACCAATAAAGAGTATGCGGCGGTTCTTACACACCTTAATACCACCAAAGCCGACAACTCCAAGATCGAAGCCCAGGTACTTGAATTAATGAAGGATATCGAGGCTGATGACGCTGAATGCAAGACCATTCGTGAGCAAATTGCCGAGCAGAAAAAAAAGCTGGAAGATATCCGAAAGCAAACCGAGCAATCAGCGGAAAAATTCGAGCAGGACATAAACCAGATACAGACCGAATGGAATTCGCAGGCTAAAGAAGTTCCTTCCGATGCATTGGAACTATTCAATAGGGTCGCGGATACTTATGACGGCGAGGCGCTGTCGACAATAGACGTGCATGACGATGTCGGCGGGTACAGCTGCGACGGGTGCTTTATGGGGCTTACCACGGAGACGGTCAATCTGCTTATGAGCAAGGATGAAATCATTCGCTGTCCGAACTGCACTCGGATACTTGTTCTGAGCGGGAAAGAGTAGCTATTCTGGTTTCTGGTTTAACCAGCAACAAATATCGTAAATTAAAATTATTTGTCGCTATGGATAAAAGTGTAAGTTAGTGGAAAACAAGAAGTTGATTATTTATACCGATGGGGGAAGCCGCGGAAATCCCGGTCCGGCAGCGGCAGGATTTGTCATCACCGAACCGACAGGAAGGAAACTATCTGCAAAGGGGTTATTTCTCGGAAGGAACACCAATAATTTCGCGGAATACGCCGGATTGGTCGAGGCACTGAAGGAAGCTCAAAGAATCGGCGCCGAACAGGTGACAGTTTTCAGCGACAGCGAACTATTGGTTCGCCAGATCAATGGTCAATATAGAGTTAAAAGCGATATTCTAAAGCCGCTTTTTGATGAGGCTGTTTCCCTGCTTCGCAAGTTCGGCAGATTTGATGTAAAGCATGTCACCCGCGATAAAAATGCCGAGGCCGACGGACTGGTCAATCAAGCTCTTGACGCAAGGATTAATGTTGAAGCCAAACCAGCCATTGCCGCGGTTAATAAAAAGAAAATTCGGCTTGGAGTATTGTTAAGCGGCGGGGGAAGAACTCTTATCAACATCCTTGACTATATCAAACAGGGCAGGCTAAATGCCGAGGTTTCCGTTGTCATAAGCTCGCTATCCAAAGTCGCCGGTATCCAACGCGCTAAAGGAGCGGGTCTTGATGTCGAGATCGTTCGTAAAAAAGATTATCCCGATATCGAAGGATTCAGTGGGCAAATAGAAAAAATACTTGCCGCCGCGAATGTCGATCTGGTAATTCAGGCTGGGTGGCTTTGTTTGTGGAAGATACCGCCGAAGTTTGAAAACAAGGTAATGAATATTCATCCTGCGATTCTTCCGGCGTTTGGCGGGCAGGGGATGTGGGGACATCATGTCCACGAAGCAGTGCTCGAACACGGCTGCAAGGTCAGCGGGTGCACGGTTCACTTCTGCACGAATGAATATGATAAAGGGCCGATAATTATTCAACGTGTTTGCGAGGTGAAGGACGACGATACAGCCGATACGCTGGCGGCGAGGGTTTTCGAGCAGGAATGTATCGCCTATCCGCAGGCCATAGCTCTTTTTGCTGATAATAGACTTGTGATAAAGGGAAGCCGGGTGCTTACTCAAACTGACGTGGGGTCAGTTTGAAAGTGTAAAAGGTAAAAGTGTTGTGAATAGACACAAGACATTTTTTCTGCTGCGATTTGTGATTGTTACGATAGTGACCGTTTCCGTTAGTGTTGCTATGCTTGGATATCGTGACATTGTGCATCGTAATGAATCGATGCGAGCGATGAATCAACTCGGTAAGAAGGTTACAGCCTATCGGGAAAAGAACCGTATGAGTCCGCCGGATTATCTAATTGACCGGCTTCTTGAAAACGTCGAAGGCAGGGAGCGGCTGGGGATATTAAAATATCGTTCCCGCTGGATCGGCCTTGATTCAAAGCCGGACGAAATACTGGCTTATTCCTTCAAAGAGTTCAATTCGCCTTTTATGGATGACGGTTATGCGGTGATGCGGCTTAGCGGCGAGGTCGAGTGGATGGAAAAGGGCGAATTTGAAAAGCAGCTTGACCAGCAGCAAAGCGAAGAGGAAAAACATTTTTTCAACACCGGCATAGAATAGAAAAAAACCGCCGCGTTGGCGAACATAAAGTGGTTGAAAGGGAAAACTTGTTGAAAATTCAGCCAAAGTCGGTAACATATTGACCAAAGCTTAAAGGGATTGATTCTGTCGAGCGGTATAATCCGGTGAGTATCAAAATTAAAATGCTACTGCAGAATGCTCAACCCGTCGCTCAAAGCTATTTATTCCTTCGAAGCCAGCAGCGCCCGGATCGTATTCTGGATGACATTATCGTGGACAAGGTGATTCATGACCTTGACCTGGCCCTGTGTTTTTTCGGCAGGATTTGTACGATTGAGCCGAAAGAAATCAAACGAATAGACGGGAAAATCTGTGAGGCCTGGTTTGCCTTACAACATGAATGCGGAACCGCTGGAACCCTGTTTGTCTCCTGGATTACGGATACGCAAATGAAGAAACGGCAAGTGGAAATTCGACAGGACGGACATACATGGAAAGGAGATTTTGTCGCTAAGCGGCTCTGGGTGGATGATCTGGAAATCCTGTGCCAAGTGGAAGAAATGATCCAACCGTCCAACAACCAGGTCAAAGATGAATTGGTGGATTTTATTGCGTATACGAGCGAGCTTTCCCGTACTCAGCCGGTTCTACCATTGTTGAGTCTCGAGGAAATTATCGAATCTACAAAGTTACTTGAATTTATTACAAAAAAGGCTATACCTGAATTTCGCACCAAATAAAGTATTGCCTCATTGCAGCAGGGGAAAAAATGAAAGTTCGCAGGATACTAACTATAATACCGCTGATTCTGTACTGGCCGGGGCTATTCATCATAGGTCACATCGCCATCCCCAAGGTGGTTTATCAGGCACAGGTCTCCGACAAGGGGCTGCATTTTATAGCGTATTTTCTGCTGACGTTTCTGCTGTGGTTTTCAATAAGTCCCGACAGGAAGGTAAATTGGCGCAAGGCCGGCGTATGGATGATCCTTTTTGTGGTGGTTTTTTACGGGATAATGGATGAGGTTTTGCAGATTAATGTCGGAAGAAGCTGCGATGTTTATGATTTTCTAAGTGACCTTGCCGGAGCGGTAGCGGCATTGATTATGTTTACGTTCCTTGCCTTCTGGCCGGCACTGCTTGCTACACTGATGGTAATCATCTTCGGTATTACCAATGTCGCCAGAGCCGATATATCGAAGCTTGTCCCGATAGCGGATATGCTGTTTCATTTTTTCGCTTTTGCCGCGCTGACAGGCGTGTGGATAAAAGTTTTACCAATGTATATTTTCAAGAATAAAAGGGGTGGGAAAATTGATCAGATCGGTCTGGCACTGGCCGGGCCTGCGTTTTTTCTTGTGGCGGTTAAATTATCTTCGGAGTTTTTGGGTCGAACGGCCGTATTTGCAGAATTTGCAATCGCGTTTTGCGGCATCGCAACAGCGGGCGTTATCTATGCGGCATATCTTGTGGTCAGCGGGCGACGTACGGATCAAACGGCCTATACAGCGGATCACCTATGAGAAGCATCTGCCATGAATTGAAGGGCTTGGTCTGGTAGAATGCCTCGGCAAGCGTCCAGCCGTTGAACAGGGCCAAAAAGAATCGTCTCGGTTCGGGGAATGCGTGAAGATACGGCTCAGCTACGGAGCCTATTGTTGCGGTGACGCCCTTTTGCAGCATGGAGGGGCACCATTCGGTACTGTTGGGATCGTGAAGATGAACCGCCTCGAAACTTGCGATATGATAGCCGATAGCGCCATCGATAAATTCAAATGAATCGATATACTTTTTCAAACTGTACCAGCCGCAATAGATAGCGGTCTGCGGACACTTGCCTTCGGAGAAAAGGGTTGTGGTCTTTTCCTCGACGACCGTCAGTTTTGTTCGAAGAGTCACCAAACCGGCAAGCTGCCTCATTGATTCATCGTAATGGCCGAACGAATAGGGGTTACCGTCTTCGGCGATACCGCGGCTGTCGATATAGGCGAATCCGTTCAGGCCGTCGCGCTCGGCTCGAAGCGCCTTGTCGATAAGGCCGACAACGATTTGTGCTGTTGGTGCGTCGAGGCGGCTTACCATCAATGTAGAGTTATCGACGGCGAATGGATCGGAGAGGCGATTAGGCTGCCAGCGGTAAAGCTCGTAATCGCCGAACCGGACAAGCGAAAGCTCGCTGTCAACGGATGCGCCGGTCTCTTTGCCCTCTATCCAATTAATCTGCGATTCGATATTTTTTATTTTCTTTTCGATCTGCTTTTTGCCGTCACTGGTATAAGAACGTGTCGTCTCCAGCAGGATGAGCTTTCGCTTTTCGGATTCAAGCTGTGCCTTCAATTGAGAAAGTTTTTCTTTTTCATCCTTGAGCATACCACGCGGGCCGACGCGATACGGGACGCCCCACATCGTCAGAAGGCATTTTATTTTTGTTTTACTATTTTCGGAAAGTTTTTTACGGATGGGTTCGGCGATTTTTTTGTCGTAATTGGTGCGGCTTATATCGTTGGCCAAAATTTTGCCAAGCGGCAGCTTGAGGACATTTTCCGGCGGGACATTGCGGCGAAAGCAGTAATAATCGGCAAGGCGGACGGATTCGGGGATGTCACCGTTTGCGATTACAAGTATTTCGTTCGGCTCAAGGGCAAAGGCGCTATCCGTAATAAAGAGCAGAATCAACGCCGCAACCACAGATTTAGCCGAAAGTCTATAGTTCATAGTTCTTTGTTTATAGTTAAACAGCCGATTTTAACCGCGAATTAACGCGAATGGACACGAATGTAAACAGCCGGAGGATGTTTTATATTGTAAATTGTACATTGTAAAATGGAACATCCGGTTTGACCACGAAGAAACGAAGAGGCACGAAGTAATTTAACCGCTGATTACACAGATTTCACTGATTATATTTTATGTGTCTTTTGCGCATTTTCGCGGCCATTTTTTTTCTAATTTCTTATTTCTTACTTCTTTTCACCCCTGGTATGTTCGGTCTGCGAGTATTTTTTTTCATAAATGTCTTTGCTGCCGAATATCTGGGCGATGGTCTTGAAAATAATTTTCACATCCAGCCGGAAATCGGCTATTTCTACATATTGCACGTCCAGGTCGAGCTTTTGTTCGCGGGTGAGTGAGCCTCTGCCGGAAATCTGGGCAAGACCTGTCAGGCCGGGCTTGACGAGCAGGCGTTTTTTCTGCCGGTCGTTCCATTCGGCTATCTGGGCGATGTATAGCGGACGGGGACCGACAAGGCTCATATCGCCTTTGAGAACGTTGAATAGCTGCGGCAGTTCGTCAAGGCTCTTTTCCCGCAGCCAGCGGCCTATTGGGGTAAGGCGGGGATCGTCGCCGGATTTGGGACTTGCTCCGAACGGGTCAGCGTCCGTCCGCATTGTTCGGAACTTGTAGAATGTGAAGGGCCTGCCGTTTTTGCCGGCCCGCTGCTGCTTAAATACCGCCGCACCGGAGTTGCTCATACGAATCAGCAACCATAAAATAAAAAATACCGGCAAGAGGCAAACAATCGCCGGTAAAGTAACCGCAATGTCGAAAATTCGTTTGAGCATTAAGGGTATCTCTAAAAATTGATTAAGTTTAGTGCATTTTTATGCACATCTGATATATTTAGCTCATTGACAATTAAATTACGATTATTCAAATCATTTACAAAGGATTGAACATGATGCAGGCAG
>JAQURJ010000071.1 GCA_028715705.1 Phycisphaerae bacterium
TCAGAAGCATTTGAACAAGATTTTGCAAGGTGTTTCTGATATGGGTCAGGGTCTTATGTCTCTGGTTTTTGATGTTGCGGCTTATTTGATTACGATTTTTATATCCCGCATCGTGTCGATGAAGGGTATGGACTGAACAAAGAGGCTATCGAGATGTTTGCTGGGCAGGGCATTCAGCTTATAATAACGGTTGATTGCGGTATAACGGCTGTCGAGTCAGCGAAAGTCGCCAAGCAAAATAATATCGACCTTGTTATAACCGACCATCATCATCCCGACGACGTTTTGCCCGAAGCTGCGGCTATAGTTCATCCTGCTCTTGACAGCGGTTATGGTAACATGAATTCAGCTGGTGCGGTGGTGGCATATAAGCTGGCGTGGGCATTAGCTAACGAGTTCAATGGGGCAGGAAGGCTCGAACCGCATCTGCGTGAGTTTATGCTCAATGCGACAAGTCTGGCGGCTATGGGGACGGTGGCTGATGTGATGGATCTGCGGGGCGAGAACAGGATTCTGGCCAGTTACGGGCTAAAGAGCCTTTCATCGTGCAAGCTTTGTGGGGTGCAGGCATTGATAGAGGTTGCTGGGCTTAGCGGGGCGGGGCTTGATAGTTTTGATATAGGTTTTCGACTTGCACCGCTTCTTAACGCGGCGGGGCGAATGGGGCACGCACGGCTTGCAGTGGAGCTTTTGACCAGTGACAACCCGATAAGGGCGAAAAAAATCGCCGAATACCTCAAGGAGCAGAATAATCAAAGGCGGCAGTGCGAAACCAAGATATTTAAAGAGGCATGTGAAATGATCGTGGCCAGCGGGCTAAATCATCCGGATAGAAAATCAATCGTTCTGTCAGGAGAAAACTGGCATATAGGAGTTGTCGGTATAGTGGCGTCGCGGGTGGTGGACAAGTTCGGTCGGCCAGCGATAATGATAAATGTGTCTAACGGGACAGCGCAGGGTTCGGCAAGGTCGGTGGCTGGTTTCAATATACTTGAGGCGATAAAGAGTTGCGGCGATTGTCTTGAGAGTTTCGGAGGGCATAGTATGGCTGCTGGTGTTACGCTTGCCAGCGAACATATCGAGTATTTTGCCGAGCGGCTTGAAAGCTATGCGCAGGATAACCTGAAGGATGGGCATACGGTTGCCAAGCTTGATATTGACAGCGAGGCGACGATAGGGCAGCTTAGCCGCAACGCCGTTGAGCAGCTTGAGTCGACGGCTCCTTTCGGGCAGGGTAATCCTGAGCCGATGCTTGTTACGCGGGGAGTTCGGTTGGCTGGCCAACCGAGAAAAGTCGGGGCTAAAGGCGATCATTTGCAGATAGCGATAAGCGATAATACCGGTGCGGTGCGGTGCATAGGTTTCGGGATGGGCAAGCTTGAAAAGAAACTGTTGGAAAGCGAGTTTTTCAGTATCGCGTATCGTCCCCAGATGAATAATTTTAACGGCAGCAGCAGCGTGCAGTTTGTTTTAGAGGACGTTCAGTTTGAGTAGATGGCATTACAAGAACTTATAGAGCGGTTGCGGCGAGGCGGTGTGAATGTCTGCATAGACTCACGGCAGATAAAGAAGGGGGATTGTTTTGTCGCTATTGCAGGCAGCGAGTGCGATGGGCATGATTATATAATTGATGCTGTGAAAAATGGGGCGAAATTTGTTGTCGCCGAAAAGTTAGCTAACAGCAGCACGGCGCAACTGGTAATTGTTAAAAATAGCGCGAAGGCGGCTGGGACGCTTGCTCAGGCAAGTTTGGGCGATCCATCGAAAAGGCTTGTCAATCTGGCGGTAACCGGAACCAATGGTAAGACAACGGTGGCGTTTCTTGTTCGTTCGATAATTAATGCGGCTGGGTATAAGTGCGGGCTTATCGGGACGGTTTGTTATGATACTGGTGCGAAGGTTATAGAATCAAATCTGACGACACCGGATCAGGTGCGAATAGCGAAGATGCAGGCCGAAATGGTTGAGGCCGAAGCGAAGTTTATGGTGACAGAAGCCAGCAGTCACGCCATATTTCAAGACAGGCTGTCAGGTATTGATTTTGCGGCTGCGGCGTTTACAAATCTTACCGGCGATCATCTGGATTATCACAAGAATACCGAATCGTATCTTGCGGCTAAAGGCAAGTTGTTTGAGAATCTTTCGACGCAAGCAACAGCAGTACTTAATGCTGAATCGGATGAAACGAAAGTGATCGCTAAAAATACAAAAGCGAGAGTTTTGTGGTATGGAATTGAATGCGATGCCGAATTTTGCGCGAAAGATTTGACGATGAGCGCGCAGGGGACGCAATTCACGTTGGAATCGCGGGGACAGAGTGCGAAGATAGAGACCTCTCTTGCGGGACGATACAATGTAAGCAATATCCTTGCGGCTGCGGGGCTGGCGATAGCGGCGGGGATAGAATTATCGGCGATATCCGGAGGCGTGCGGCAGTTGAAGCAGGTGCCTGGAAGGCTTGAGCGAATTGAATGGGGTGGTGACTTTTCTGTTGTTGTCGATTATGCCCATACCGATGACGCTCTGAAGAATGTTTTGTCGGCTCTGCGGGGTGTTTGTGAAGGACGTTTAATCGTAGTTTTCGGGTGCGGGGGTGACAGGGATAAAACCAAGCGTCCGCGAATGGCAAAAATAGCGGAGAGTATGGCGGATATAGTGGTGGTGACAAGCGATAATCCAAGAACGGAAAATTCAGATCGAATTATCGAAGATATAACGGCAGGTTTCAGGGATAAAGAAAAGATAATCGTTGAGGCGGATAGGGAAAGGGCGATTGCGATGGCAATTGAAAGTGCAAGGAAAGATGATATTGTTCTTATAGCCGGTAAGGGGCATGAGGATTATCAGATAATAGGTAAAGAGAAAAGGTATTTCAGCGACCGTGACGCGGCCAAAAAGTGTCTGGGAGTTTATGAAAAAGTTTGAGATAAAACGCGCGGCTGAAGTGATGGGAGCAAAGTGCAGCAGGGGGATAAGCGGCTGTTTTAGCGGCGTATGCACGGACTCGCGGATGATAAAGGAGGGGGATTGTTTTTTTGCTATCAAAGGCGAGCGATTTGACGGGCATGATTTTATTGAGGCGGTTTTAGAGAAGAGTGCAGCCTTTGCGGTTGTTGAAGAAAATTGGAAAGGTGATATTGCCGAAGAGAGATTACTTAGGGTTGGCGATACTGTTGCGGCACTTGGTAAATTAGCCGCTGAATATCGGCGGGTTTTGGGAAGCAGGGTGGTCGGGGGTACGGGAAGTGGGGGCAAAACCACGACGCGGCAAATAATTTATGAGGTGCTTAGCAGGTCTTATAAAACAGGACAGTCTCCGAAGAATTTTAATAATCATATAGGTTTGCCTTTGGCAATACTGGGAGCGGAAGCGGATAAAGAAGTTCTTGTTTTGGAACTTGGCACGAGTAGTCCCGGCGAGATAAGTTATCTAAGCAAGATTGCCCAGCCGGATATCGCGGTGGTTACTAATGTTTATCCGGCCCATCTTGAAGGGTTCGGGACGGTCGAGCGAATAGCGAAAGAAAAACTTTCCATTGCTGACGGATTAAGCAAAGACGGCACAGTGATAATCAACGGTGATATTGAGCTTCTGACGCAAACGTGCCGTGAAGCGGGCAGAGAATTTATCAGTTTTGGCGTTAAGGACGGCTGCGATGTAATAGCGAAAAATATCGAGCATATTGAGAGCGGCAGTCGCTTTGTGATAGAAGGACAAAAAATAGAAGTATCACTGCATGGACGCGGTAATATCGAGAATTGCCTTGCGGCCTGGGCGGTTTGCCGGCAGATGGGAATTTCGATAGAGGATTTTGCTGAGGCTGTCAGGTATATAAAGCCGGTAGGAATGCGTGGCGAGGTTTTGCGGTTTGGGAAGGCAATCATTCTCAACGATTGCTACAACGCAAATCCAGCTTCTATGCGAAACGCTCTGGAAGTGCTTGGACGGCTGGACGGAGACGGTGCAAGGAAGGTTTTTATATGCGGCGATATGTTCGAGTTGGGAAAGGATAGCGAGCGTTTGCACGCCGAACTTGGGCAGCAGGCGGCAGAGAGCGGCGTTGATCTATTGGTCACTGTCGGTAAGCTGAGCCGACATACCGGCGAGGCGGCGGGATGCTGCGGCAACGGTATCGAAATAAAAAATTTCACGGATAGCAAAAGTGCGCGTGATAACCTGCAAAATTTTGTGCGAAATACCGATATAATACTTGTTAAGGGTTCTCGGGCCTCGCGGCTTGAGGTGATAGTAGATAGTCTGAAGGAATTGCTGGCACAGGGATAAAAAGTGCTTTATCATTTATTCAATCATTTTAGTCAGTTAACTCGTCGCATCGGCTTTTATGCGTGGGATGACGTTCTTTTTCGTTCGGTAGCAGCTGCACTGACGAGTTTTGTTATCGCTATCGTTGTTGGGCCCAAGATTATCCGCTGGCTTATGAAAAAGAAGATTGGCGACAGGCCGGAATTTAATCATACAGCCTTAAACGAATTGACCCGAAACAAGGCCAATACACCGACTATGGGCGGTCTGATAATAATTTTAGCCGTTCTGGGTACAACATTATTATGGGCAAAATTAAATAATCCTTTCGTGCAGAAGGCGATAGTTTTGATGATATGGTTTGGTGGGCTGGGCGGAGTAGATGACTGGCTGAAACTGACAATTGGTACGACTAATCGCAGCCGCGACGGTTTAAAGGCTTGGGAAAAGCTTGTGTTTCAGGTTGGGGGTGCGGTGCTTATATCCTTGTTTTTGTACAGAGATTTTAGCAACATACCCGATGGGATACGGCTTTGGCTTCCGTTTTACAAGTACGGCTTGCCGATCGCAAAATGGATGTTTGTTTTGGTGGCGATTTTTTATATTTCCGCAACGAGCAACGCCGTCAATCTTACCGACGGGATGGACGGATTGGCAGGGGGGTGTCTGGCGATGATGAGCATGGTGCTGGCTGTGCTTTGCTATATGGCAAGCGAAATGATGAGCCGCGTCAGCAGTGTTACGTGGGCAAGTTATCTGCTGCTGCCGCATATTCCGCACGCAGGCGAACTGAGTATTTTTTATGCCGCGATAGTGGGGGCAATGCTGGGATTTTTGTGGTATAACTGCCATCCGGCACAGGTATTTATGGGCGATGTCGGTTCTCAGCCGCTTGGTGCGGCGATGGGATACGGCGCTCTTGTAACGCGAAACGAAATACTATTGCTGATTATTGGCGGGGTGTTCGTGATGGAACTGATCAGCGTGGTTATACAGGTTTCAGTATTTCGGCTTTGCGGGGGTAAACGTGTTTTCCGATGCGCACCTATCCATCATCATTTTCATCTGAACGGCTGGAGTGAGCCGCAGGTAGTGGTTCGGTTCTGGCTTCTGGCGGCGGCATTTGCCGCACTCGCATTAGCGACGCTTAAACTGCGATAGATTCAGAAGTCTTGCCGGTCGATTGGGTCATGATGTATACGGACATTATCGCGAAAGGGTTGCTGGTCGTTGGCTTTGCCTGCTTTTTCTATTGTTTTCGCGGCTATGAACATCCTGATGGCGAATCCTGCACAGCTTATCCCCGCTATAAAGAACAGCATTGCCGCTAAAAACGCGAACAATTCAGGCAATGCCCATATCAACATGCCAAAGCCGATAAGCATCATCCCGATGATAAAGGCTGTCGCTGCGACTGTGCGT
This sequence comes from Phycisphaerae bacterium, assembly GCA_028715705.1. Classification (GTDB taxonomy): domain Bacteria; phylum Planctomycetota; class Phycisphaerae; order Sedimentisphaerales; family Anaerobacaceae; genus JAQURJ01. The sequence continues at coordinate 5,687 of JAQURJ010000071.1, forward strand.
GACGCCTGAGAAACAGCATTTGAATAGAATTTGAAAAACATAATTGTATATATGCAACAACGAGGGCGACAGTTCAATAAAAAAAGCGGACCCGGCATCGAGTCCGCTTTTTCAGCCATTATGCTTAGTACATATCTCCGCCGCCAGGCATAGCCGGGGCAGCTTTCTTTTCGGGAATCTCGCTGACGATAGCGTCAGTGGTCAGCAGTAGTGATGCTATCGATGCTGCGTTCTGGAGGGCGATACGTTCGACCTTTGTAGGCACGATAACGCCGAACTTGATCATATCGCCATATTTTTTCTGCAGGGCGTCATAACCATAGTTCTTTTCTTCGCTTTCCATAACCTTCTGTGCAACGATAGAGCCGTCCAGACCGGCGTTTTCAGCGATCTGTTTGATAGGAGCGAGGATAGCGCGTTTTACTATATCCACGCCTATTTTCTCGTCGCCGCTCAATTTTAGCTTATTAAGTGCCGTACCAACACGCAACATAGCAACACCGCCGCCGGGCAGAATGCCCTCTTCGACGGCTGCGCGGCAGGCATGCAGAGCGTCCTCGACGCGTGCCTTCTTTTCTTTCATCTCGGCTTCTGTTGCTGCGCCGACATTGATCTGCGCTACGCCGCCAGCGAGTTTTGCCAGCCGTTCCTGCAGCTTTTCAATGTCATAATCGCTTGTTGTGGCGTCGATCTCATTTTTTATTTGCGCGATACGCCCCTTGATTGCTTCGGTAGTGCCTGCGCCTTCGATGATGGTTGTGTTATCCTTATCGATGGTGACGCGTTTTGCACGACCAAGCTGGTTCAGTTCGATATTCTCTATATTGATACCCAGGTCCTCGAAGATGGCTTCGCCGCCGGTCAGGATAGCAATATCCTGAAGCATCGCTTTCCTTCTGTCGCCAAAGCCGGGAGCTTTTACAGCAGCAACCTGAAGAACGCCGCGGAGCTTGTTGACAACCAGTGTCGCCAGCGCTTCGCCTTCGATATCTTCGGCGATGATGAGGAGGGGCTTGCCTTGTTTGGCGACCTTTTCCAGTACCGGAACGAGGCTCTTTATCGCGCTGATCTTCTTTTCGTGAATAAGGATGTAGGGCTTATCCAGCTCTGCGGTCATGTTCTCGAACTTGGTGACAAAGTGCGGGCTAAGATAACCTTTATCGAACTGCATACCTTCGACCAGTTCGACGGTGGTTTCGAGCGATTGACCTTCTTCAACGGTGATGACGCCGTCTTTGCCGACCTTGTCCATCGCTTCGGCCATTTTCTTGCCGATCTCGGTGTCCTGATTAGCCGAGCATGTGGCGACCTGTTCGATCTGCTTGCTCGAATCAACAGGGGTGCTCATTTTAGCGAGTTCAGCGACCATAACTTCCACCGCAGCGTCTATACCGCGTTTTACCTGCATCGGATTTGCGCCGGCTGTGATGTTCTTCAGGCCTTCGAGGAAGATGCTCTCGGCCATAATGGTTGCGGTCGTTGTACCGTCACCTGCGACAGTGCTGGTCTTGGAAGCGACTTCCTTGACCATCTGCGCGCCCATATTTTCATAAGAATCTTCCAGCTCGATTTCCTTGGCTACGCTGACACCGTCTTTGGTGACAGTTGGTGAACCGAAGGATTTTTCGAGTATTACGTTGCGGCCGCATGGACCCAGCGTGATCTTAACTGCTTTGGCCAGTTTTTTTACGCCTTCGGCTATCGCGGCGCGGGCGTCGGTGCCGAAAGCTATTTTTTTAGCTGCCATAGATTATTGCTCCTTTCAAATCAAATTTGTGATAAATCCGTTATTCGATAACTGCCAGAATATCGGATTCGCTCATAATTAAATATTCTTTGCCATCGACCTTGATCTCTGTACCGGCATAGCTGGTAAAGAGCACCAGATCGTTTTTCTTTAGCTGCATTTTTCTGACGGTGCCGTCTTCGAGCACTTTGCCCTCGCCAACGTTGATGATTTTGCCGCGCTGGGGTTTTTCTTTTGCGGCGTCGGGCAGGACGATCCCGCCTGCTGTTTTGCTTTCGGCTTCGACTCTCTGAACGAGAACCTTATCTGCCAATGGTCGAATCTTCATAAGTTTCATACTCCTTCAAAAAAGACCTTAAATTTTTAAGTTTTCAAAAATATCACTATTATATTTTTTCCGGAACAGCCGGTTTAACTGCTCGCGAAGCAAATCCATCTTGACCGGTTTATAAATAACGCTGAATACATTCAGTTCCAGTGCCTTGCTGAGTATGTCTTCCTGTTCACTTGGGGTTAGCAATATACAGGGTAGAAGCGGCGCTTTCATACGAAGCATTCTGATGGTGGTAAAAGCGTTGGAATCTTCGGTATCCACATCGAGGATGGTGGTATGGATGCGATTGTGCTCGATTATGTTCACGAACTCGGCGGTACTGCGGGCGATGAGCAGGTTGACCTTGCACGGGCGGAAAATTGTTTCAACCGCTGCGGGCCAGGCCCAGTTCTCGTCGCTTGCCAGCACGTTTATCTCTTCGGATTTTGACAAATTCGATATCATATTCACATTGCCACAGAGGACACCGAGGTCACAAAGTTTTTAACTACTGATTATCACGGATTTTCACCGAGTTTTTTGTTTTAAACGCTGATTACGCAGATTTCGCTGAAGTTGCCATTCCCGCGAAGGCGGGAATCCGGTTTTTTCAACGAACTACGAACAACCAACCACAAACTAAGAATAATGGAGCAAATGTTGTGCCAAAGGCTCGAATGAGAGAAATAGATATTTATAAGTACTTATAGCATAGTATCTTAGCGGCAAGGCGATGTGGGTGGATAACGCGATACCGAATTTCTACTGCCACCCTGACAGCCGAACATCCGCTCTTTGGCAGGAAAGCAAATTTGGTTTTTGACAAGATTTTTCGAGGAAAATGTGAGGCGCGGAATAAAGTCAGCGGGAAAAAGTTATGAAATGAGATTGCTTCGCTGCGCTCGCAATGACAAATTTCTGCCTTTAGCCTTGAGATAATCAGTTGTTTTGAGCGAGCAGTTGGGGGGATTTTATCAATTCTTTGCCGCGGCGTAAAAATGTTGAGCGGCTTTGCCGCGGCTGTTCAGCGGATGCCTCACGTATGTTCGGCATGACAAGTCGTTGTGAATATCGGGGTCAAGCTGAGACACAAGATATTGTGTTTGGAAGGCAGATTTTTGTTTTCAGGATATAGACTTGCAAAAGTCGCGGCGTTTGGGTAAAATAAAAGTGGATGAATAAACACATATTTTTAGGGGAAACCGATTATGTTCGACACAATTGAAAAAATGATGTTGGCTGGTTTGGGAGCGATGTCAATGACCAAAGAACGCGCTGAAAAAATATTCGATGAATATGTCAGCCGCGGACAGGTCGAAAAGGACAAAAAAGCTGGATTCGTCCACGAAATGCTCGACGCCGCTGAAAGGACCCGCACCGACCTGGAAACAATCATTTCCAAACAGGTAAAAGAAACGGTCAAAAAGCTGGACCTTGCAGCCAAAGAAGATATCGCCAAGCTTGAGGCCAAAATAGATAAGCTTATCAAAAAGAGCTGATGACTTATAGCATAGACACAGATTAACGCTTGTTTTTTAGACACGGATTAACACCGATTTACACTGTTTTAAAAGCGTAAAGTGTAAAGTTGTGGAAGCGGCCTCGCCGCTGCGTTTTTCTGCGGATGCCTCGAGAGGCTCGGCATGACAAGTCGCAGTCGACGTTTGGATAAAGTATTACGGATTTGGCAAGGAGCTAAACATTGCGGCGTCTTAGATTATCGTTCGGCGATAGATTCAGCCAGCTGCGAAGGTACCGTCATATCGGAGCAGTGCTGATGAAGTACGGCTTCGAGGAAGCGGCTGATACCCTTCGAAACCGGATAAGTTTCCGTTTTGGGACGCGAACTGTTTCCCGCAAAGAAAAGCTGCAAGCCCAAAAACACAGCCGACCCAAGCGGGTGCGCATGGCCCTGGAGGAACTTGGCCCAACTTTTATAAAACTTGGCCAGCTTCTAAGCACACGCCCCGACCTTGTGCCGCCAGATTACATCGAAGAACTGGAAAAACTTCAGGACGAAGTCTCGCCTGACAAATTCACCGAAATTCGAGCGGAAATAGAATCGCAGCTTGGGGGCGATTTATACGATTTTTTCCCTACGTTCGATGCCGAACCTCTGGCGGCTGGAAGTATCGCTCAGGTTCATCGTGCGGTGACAAAAGAGGGCGACCAGGTCGCGGTTAAGGCATGCCGACCCGGTATCGCAGAAAAGGTACAGGCTGAACTGCATATCCTCCGTGACATTGCCGGACTATTAAAGCTGGCTTTTTTCGAGCATGAGGCCATTGACCCGCAGCAGATGGTCGATGAATTTGCCGAAGCTGTTAGAAATGAGGTCGATCTATCCATCGAGCGGCAGAACCAGATTCGCTTCCTGCAATTTTTCGCAGATGATAAGACCGTTCACATTCCGAAAGTTTACGAGCAGTATTGCACTACGGGAATACTGACGATGGAATATATCAAGGGTATAAAACCTACCCACCTTGAAGAGGTGCGTCAAGCCGGACTTGACCCGAAAATAATCGCCAGCCGCGGCGCCGATTTCGTTCTTCGCCAGATTTTCGAGGTCAGCCTCTTTCACGCCGACCCGCACCCGGGGAATTTTTTCCTGCTGGCCGATAACGTCCTTGCTCCCTTGGATTTTGGGCAGGTGGCGCGGCTGTCCCGCGCTGACCAGACGCTTTTGCAGGAAATGGTGCTGTCCATAGTGGAAGATGATGCGGCTCGAATGCTGCAGGCGTTGGGGCGGGCTGAAATGATGCCCGAAACAGCTGATACTTCAAAAATAACCCGCGAGGCTGAGCAGCTTCTCGATACCTATCATGCGCTGCCGCTAAAAGATATACCGTTCAATAAGGTAATCAGCCAGATTTTTGATATTATCCGTCGGCACAACATCCGCCCTCCGGCACAGTTTACGCTGATGCTCAAAAGCCTTATGACCATAGAGAGCTTCGCTCTCGGTCTTGACAGTGAATTCAATATCATCGACCACCTCAAGCCGTTTGCCCAAAGGTTTGCTAAAAGTCAACTCGACCCGCGTGTGCTTTTGAAGGATTTCAAACGTGCCGCTCATGATGCCGGTGACCTGATCGCGAAATTTCCTGATGATGTAAACAGCCTGCTGAATAAATTTAGGCAGGGCAAATTTCAGATGCGGATACATCATGAGCACCTCGATAATTTGATCCATACGCTCGACATAAGCTCCAACCGCGTCAGCTTTTCGCTGATAATATCTGCGCTTCTTATAGCGTCGAGTATGCTTGTTGCACAGGAAGGCAATGTATTGGGAATGAGCCTTCAGACGTTGGGGCTTACCGGCTACATCGTTGCCGCCATTATTGGTATCTGGCTGTTGATATCGATCATCCGCAGCAGACACCTTTAAAAATCAAAAAGTAAAAATGTTGAAGCGGCTTTGCCGCGGCTATTTTGGCGGATGCCTCATATTCATTCGGCATGACAAGTCGTCTCGGACATCTGGCTAAAATATAAAGCGGGGTTATTTCGAGAACAGGGCTTCGACGAAGTTATCGGGGT
>JAQURJ010000072.1 GCA_028715705.1 Phycisphaerae bacterium
CCGGCCCCGCAAATAATAACAACTTCCGGCTGTTGCTTTTTGTCATTCCCGCGCAGGCGGGAATCCAGCTCCTTCATTACCAACTCCGCACAGCTTCTTCCGGCGTTTTCCATCAACATCACTCCGACTATGCCAAGCGTGTTTATGGCGAAAGAATCAAACCCCCGCACCTGGTCACGAGTCATTATCCGAACATCACTGCCTTTTTTATATTCGTGCATAAAAATTCCCGCATGGGTTACGCTACAGATTGCCGTCAAACCGTCCAATTTAATCTAATGACTTTCGGTGCACCAAACATAAACTCCCGGCGATACCGTAAGCAATTTAGCATCTTTAGATAGTTCTTCGGAAATATCCATCGCTGGCGAACCTATCACCAAACCCCAATAAAAACAAAAAACAGAAAGTATGGAACCTTTTTTGCCTGTATAAAAATACTTGTCTGCCCAATCATACCTTACTCCGAGGTCTGTATTATTTGACAGCTTTCTTACAAAGTCCGGCTGATCTTCCGGTCTTATTATTATTAAGCCGTCTTCTTCGCTATTGGGGTCTCTAATCGGCACTTGCTGTTGACATAACCACTTTTGCAATAAATCAACATCGAGTTTTGCTCTTACCGTATGGATGATCCCTTTTAAAAAATAAGTATTATCCTTATTAGCAAAATTTGAACCCCCAATAGCAACAGCTACAATTAATCCTATTCGTATCACAACACTTTTATAATCGTGAAAATTTCTGACAGTTTGCACAATTAGATATACGATAAACACTACAAATATTGATGCAAGTGCAATGCGGTGGCTAAACAAAAATATGCGCCAGCCCATATCGTCTGTTAAAACCGACGTTCCAACTATAAACCACAAAATTTTTGTAATGTTAAGAAAACTAAGAACAATAATCAGTACCGCTGCAAATATATCACTTGTAAGCTGATATTTTCGAGATGACATGCACAAAATTAAAATAGTGATAATTGAGCAGATAATTATGTTGGCAATTCCAAAAAGGCCCGTGAGACCCATCCACATAAAACCAAGCAATAGCGGTGCCAAAAAGCCTATCACACAAAAAAGTAAAAGTAGCCATTCTTTTGTTTTTTCTTTACAAAAGAAAAATCTTATTAATCCTGCTACTCCACATCCTACAGCATAGTCCCATGGTATTCCAAACATGGGAAAAGACATAGCACTAAAAATTAGCGCGAGTGTTGGAAGCAATATACATGATGTTTTTTTCTTTTTAACATCATTAACCTGATTTTCCACTTCCATGGCCAACTCCTTACCGCTAATCACTTTTAATAATCAAATGAACCAAAATCCTTTTTTATTATCAATTCATAATACTTTATGGATACGTTTACCGCAAATAAAAATCTATGTATATTAAAACCCTAAAACTGGATTCCCGCCCATTCGGCTTGCGCTCAGGGCAAGCTCTGCGCGGGAATGACAAGTGAATGAGGATCAATTGACATATTGCCGCAAACCGCTTACAATCCTGCGGATGGAAATACTTTTGACCAATGACGACGGGATATTTGCGCCGGGGATAGCGGCGATATATAAGGTGTTGCGCCAGCTTGGCAACGTAACCGTGGTAGCACCGGCTGACAGTATGAGCGGCGCAAGCCACAGCATTACGTACAAGGACCCGCTGTCCTGCTCGAAGGTCGATATCAAAGGGCGATTTTCAGGCTACAGCGTGCATGGTTCGCCGGCTGACTGCGTTAAGCTTGCCTATATGCAGCTTCACAAGAAAAATTTCGACCTTTTGGTTTCGGGCATCAACGCCGGAGCCAACGCCGGCATCAACGTCTATTATTCCGGCACGGTCGCAGCGGCTATGGAAGGGGCTTTCCTTAGGATACCCTCGATAGCGGTGAGCCTTGCTTTCGAAGATAATATGGATTTTGATGCCGCAGCCGAACACGCCATCAGGATAATCAGGAAGCTATTACCGCTGAAAACCGGCGACGTAGTCAATATCAACATCCCGCATCTTTCGCGCGGCGAACCGAAAGGCGTCAAAGTCGTCCCGCAGGCAACCGAAGGCTACCATGAATACTATATCGAAAAAACAGCCGAAAACGGCCAGACGGTCTATCAGCTCACCGGCGGTGAACACCGGTCGGGCGAACTGCCCGTGGATATCTGCGAGCTGGTTGATGGATACATAACCGTCACCGCTCTTATACCGGATATGACGAATCATAAGAGAACGGTAGAGCTTGGGAAGATAAGTTGGAAATAGATGTAGAAATAAGAAATTAGAAATAAGACTAACAGCCGGTTTAAACGCTGATTACGCAGATTAAATAAAAATCAGTGTTAATAGGCGTTAATCCGTGTCAAAAAAAAGACCGTGTTAATCTGTGTCAAAATGGAATCTTCAAGGAACATGAAATGGCAAAAGCAAAAAAAGAATCTCAGGTCTGCATAGTAACCGTAACCGGCGAGGATAAGGTCGGCATTATTGCCCGCCTTGCGAACGCCATGGCCAAGGCGAATATAAATATCGTCGATGTCAACCAAAAGATAATGGAAGACTATTTCGTTATGACTATGGCAGCCGACATCACCGAATCGACCATCGATCTAAGCAAGATACGAAAAATGCTCGACAAAATCGCCAAGGAAATGTCACTTAACATCACCATCCAGGACCAAAACATTTTCAAGGCAATGCACAGGGTTTAGCTCAAACTGACGTTTGAAAAATAAAAAGGCAAAATTATGAGCATAACAGTAGAAGAAGTTTTTGAAACGGTAAAAATGACACTGGATCATCATTTCGATATCCGCACGGTCACGCTGGGCATCAACCTCAAGGACTGTATCGATCGCGACATAAATAAATTCACCGCCAGAATCAGCAAACGGCTCGTCGAAAAAGGACTCCAGCTAAACAAATTCGCTGATTCGATAGAGCAAAAATATGGCATCCCTATCACCAACCGCCGTATTTCGGTAACACCCGTTTCTTTCCTGCTGGAACCATTGCCGCGAACTATATCCTCTGCGGTAAAAGTTGCCAAGGCTCTCGACAACGCCGCAAAAAAAGCTGATATCGACTTCATCGGCGGCTTCGGCGCGATGGTGCAAAAAGGCATGACTAAAGCCGACGAAAAACTTATCGACGCTATACCGGCTGCCCTGTCGCAAACGCAGCGGGTCTGCGGATTTTTGAATCTTGGTTCGACTATAGCAGGACTGAATATGAACGCAGTCGAAAAATTCGGCCACATACTAAAGGATCTCGCCGCCAGAACTCCCAACGGCATCGGCTGTGCAAAAATAGCCGTATTCGCCAACGTACCCGAAGATAACCCCTTCATGGCAGGCGCACATCACGGAATGGGTGAGCCGGACTATTCGCTCAATATCGGCATCTCCGGCCCCGGCGTCGTCCGCGACGTCGTGCTGCAAAACCCGAATTGCGACCTGACAAAGCTTTCCGAAGTCATCAAACGCACCGTCTTCAAGATAACCCGCGCAGGCGAGCTTATCGGGCGGGAAATAGCCGACCTGATGAAGGTCGATTTCGGCATCGTAGATATTTCGCTCGCATCGACAACCTCGCAGGGCGATTCGGTAGCCGAGATAATCGAAGCGATGGGCGTTTCGCAGGTCGGCCTGCCCGGTTCGACCGCCGCTCTTGCCCTTCTTATGGACGCGGTCAAAAAAGGTGGCGCGATGGCCAGCGGAAATATCGGCGGCCTGTCGGGCACATTCATTCCCGTAAGCGAAGACGCCGGAATGATACGCGCGGTCAGGAGTGGCGCACTCAACCTCGAAAAGCTCGAAGCGCTCACGGCCGTCTGCTCGGTCGGTCTTGACATGTTCGCCGTCCCCGGAAGCACTCCAGCGGACGTGCTATCGGCTATAATCGCAGATGAACTTTGCATCGGAATAACAAACAATAAAACGACCAGCGTTCGGGTTATTCCCGTACCCGGCAAAAGGGCCGGCGGCATCGTGCACTTCGGCGGATTGCTGGGTTCGGCGCCGATAATGAAAGTCGCCAAAAAGGCTTCGAGTAAATTCATCGCCCGACGCGGAAGAATACCCTCGCCGGTACAGGCATTGAGAAATTAAGGGATATCGTTATGTTCAATGTTTTTGAAAGTCCCTGGGCGATTATTATCGCCGCTATTATCGTTCAGATAATACTTTGGATAGCCGCAGGTTTCATGTCATCCCAAAAAAGATGGCTTGTCTGGGTAGCGCCTGCTCTTATCATAGCGGCGGCCTTTGCGCTCGACTATTTCGTAAAGACCGACAACGAACAGATCAATAGTGCTGTTGCCGGAATAGTCAAAGCCGGTGAAAATGAGAACTGCCCCGCCATAGCAAATTTCCTTTCCACTGACTATCGCGATTCGTTCCACGCGTCAAAAGAAAGTTTTATGCAAAACTGCAATAAATGGCTGAACGAGCCTTTCATCGAAAAGGCTGTTAAACGGCAGGTTTCATTAGAGCACGACAGTTCGTCGGCCTCGGCTGTTTATACCGTCCGCGTCCTATTCGATAAAGATAGCTTTGTCGCCAGAGACTACCACCAGGTAATATTCAGCAAAATTAGATTCGAATTGAAAAAGCAAAGCGAAAAATGGAGTATCAGCCAAATTGAACTTCTCGAGATTGATATGCAGCCAGCAGAATGGAACAAGATCGGAATCTAAAAAAACCGCTTGTCTTCGGATGGGCCTTTTACAAGGCCGAGTGTGCGGAATCTTTCTATTTCTCTGTCGGCCCATGCGATGAAGCTATTATCTTTGATCCTCTCCCTGATATTTCTCATTAGCCGCTGGTAATAATGAATATTATGTATGGACAGCAAAATCGGCCCAAGCATCTCGGAGACATTAAAGAAGTGTCTTATTGATGCGCGGCTGAAATTTTGGCAGCAGTAGCAATCGCAGCCCGGTTCCACCGGCGTTGTGTCCTCAATGTGAATGCTATTCCTTAGACGAAGTGTGCCACTATCGGTAAAGGCCAGGGCATTTCTTCCACAACGGGTGGGTATTACACAGTCGAACATATCGATGCCGGCTCTAACGGCTGCGATTATGTCGGCAGGTGTGCCAACACCCATAAGATATCGCGGCTTATCTTCCGGCAAGAACGGGATTGTAAATTCAACGGTCTTTATCATATTATCGTGACCTTCGCCGACGCTTAGCCCCCCGAGGGCGTAACCGTCAAAATCCATTTGAACAAGTTCGGCTGCGCACAATTGACGTAATTTCTTATCTATCCCGCCCTGCACAATCCCGAAAAGCAATTGGCTTTTGTTGGCGTGCGAGTCCTTGCAATCTTTTGCCCAGCGGATGGTCCTTTTGACTGCTCTTTGGAGCATTTCGTGGTCGCAGGGAAACGGTGTGCACTGGTCAAAGCACATGATGATGTCGGCACCGAGGCGGTTCTGGATATTGGTAGCTATTTTTGCATCCATAAAAAATTTCTTGCCGTCAACGTGGCTGGCAAATTCGACACCGTCATCATCTATTCGAATCAGGGAATTGAGTGAAAAAACCTGATAACCACCGCTGTCGGTAAGTATGGGACCATCCCACGACATAAGTTTGTGCAAGCCGCCTATTTTCTCTACGGTATCGACACCGGGGCGAATCATCATGTGGTAGGTATTGGCAAGGACGGTTTCGGCTCCGGTTCGTTTTAACATCTCCGGCGTAATACCTTTGACCGCACCGCATGTACCCACAGGCATAAAAGCCGGCGTGTGCATTACGCCATTAATGGTACTGACGGCACCGGTTCTCGCCGAGCAGTTGTCGCCTTTTTGAAAAATCTGGAAATTATTGCTCATGGATATTTATCGTCTTTGAATGAGGGAAGTAATAGTTCAAAATCTCCTGTGCAGTTTTGCCGTTTCTTGCCATTGCCTCTGCGCCGCACTGGCAAAGACCGACACCGTGGCCGAATCCTCTGCCTGAAGTGAAGATGAGTTTATCGCCATCGACTGAGATTTCACATATCGCGCTTTTGAGTATGGTTCCGCTTGGGTCGAGGCAAAGACGAAAATCTTCGCCGCGAATAAAATCGGTTTTGTCATCAGTGCCGTGCAGTTTTATCATCGTCAGTCTGGCGAAATTACCATAATCGGTTTTCTGTGTGACAGTGATATCGCATATTTGTTCCAACGGTTCAAGCTGCGGGTATCGCGCCATCAATTTTTTTGTAACCTCGGCCAAGCTGTAGTATGCGACAGGCCAGAAATAAAATTTGGGCTTTGCTGACTTGAAGCAATACGGACATTCGACGCCGTTTAAGGGTGCGAATGAATCGCCGAATACATTTTTGCTATCTTCAGTGTGGCCGCCGCAGATGGAACTGTAATACGCTGGAAAAATATCGTACCTATCCTTGCCATTTTCGCATACCAGCACTGTGCCGAGCGTGCGGCGTATGGATTGCCACACAGGAACGGATTCGGCGAGGATGCCTCTATAAACCTGATGAGACTGGGTAGCCCGGACATCCCAATGTCTGTTCGTGCCAAATCGTTTTTTGATATAGAGGCAATATGTTCTTGCGACTATGCTCTGTGTGTCAAGGGCAGCCGATTCCCAATAGGGCGGCATTTCGGCGCCTACAACGCCGGCAAGGTAGGATTCAAGCGTTATAGAATTTATCAGGTCGAAGCTGCCGTTATCGCTTCTTATAATTAACAGATCACCGCGATACTCATTTTCGAGGGTAAATGTGCCCGGCAGAATAATATGCAAATTAATCTTTTTTGCGGTAAAAGGATTGCCGTTGATATAAGTGTTGTTGGGATCGGCGGTTATTAAAAGCGAATTATCCGGTTCGAAAGGCAGTATGGCGAGCGGACTATTCGTATCGCTTATCTGTGCGGCGCCTTTAAGGATAACGGTGCATTTGTTGGCATCGTCAAGCAGAAGAACACGGATAATTTCATCGGAAGCTATGTTAGGTTCGACAGGAACGGCTCGGTCGGTTTTATCTTTGCAACCGCAAAGAAACGCTAACAATAATAAAAAAACGCGGGCACAGGAAGCCCCGTGCCCGAAAGAGACTGAATATTTGATTTTTGCCCACATCGGCTAAAATTAAAAATAAAAGCTTAATCAATTTTTCGCAGGCTAAGCCCAACAATACTAAGTGCTTTTTTGATTTCGCTCAGGCTTGTCACTCCGAAATTCTTACATCCAAGCAATTCGGCTTCTGTTTTCTGTGTCAGGTTGCGCAAGGTGTGTATATTGAGTTTTTCCAGGCATTTTTTAGCCCTTATGGAAAGCTTTAGTTCATCAATAGATTTTTCCATAATGCCCGGGGTTACTTCTATTTCCTCATTCTGAACAGTTTCGGGATTGAATATTTTATCATCCAAAGACATTCCAAGCCGCAGACTTTTTGAGTCGAGTATGATCTTTATCTCTTTGAGGGATGTTTCGCCGAAATTCTTGTAGGAAAGAAGTTCGGTTTCTGAAATATTGAGAAGGTCACCGACCGTATTAATATTCATTTTTCTAAGGCAGTTTCGGCTTCGTACGGAAAGTTCAAAATCAGAGATGGGTGTTTCGAGCATCTGATTTCTTCTGGTTTTTTTACGTTCCTTGTCCTCGTCGTAGTACATGTTCATTGAACTTTCGATATCCTTTTGGAACATCTGCGCACGCTGATGATTTGGATGCGCGGCAAGCACTTTTTCGACGCATATGGCGGCTTTTTCAAACTTGCCCATATCTTCGTATAGAACAGCTATATTCAGCAGGGCATTGACATAGACCGGCGAGTTGGCGATTATCTGGCGATAATAATCTATAGCCGCTTGTTCGTCGCCGGAAAGATCACACCGATAAGCCAGAAGGAAAAGTGCTTCGGGGTGATCTGGTGATATTTCAATTGCCTTTTTATACACTTCGGCTGCCTGTACATATTGGCCCTCAGCTTCGAGTATTTTCCCCTTCTGGACGAGGTAATCAGGATTTTTATCATCTGCGCAGGCCTTGAGTTCTTTTTCTGCGGCTTTGAAATCGCCGCTTTTGGCAAGAATATCGGCTTTTTGCAGCCCTGCGGCAGATGCGTTGGTTCCGGCTTTGATGCTTTTGTCAAGATTGGCCAGTGCCTGATCATACTGCCTGACAGCCTTTTGAGCCATCGCCAGATAGAAGAACTTTTCCGGGCAATCTTTGGCCTTTTCGAGTTTTCCAGCGGCTGCAGGGTAGTCTCGTAGGATATACAGGGCTATTCCAGAGCGAAGAAGGGCGTCAGACGTGGTCTGATTAAAGGTATCCGCCAGTTTGCTTCTGAATTCCAGCCTGCGTGCTTCGCTCGAATTTACTAAGCCGCAAAGCTGGTTTATCTGCTCGATGGACGGAAGATTCTTGGCTAATAAGTCGACCTGAGATTCAGTAATAGTTTCCATGAAATACGCTCCTGCAAGTATTATTGTCCTTTGTGTTCGTTACTTTAACTGCCGGTTATTTCTCAAAACTCGCTATTATAGACTCTCATTTGGTTTTTACAAGCCCCTTTTTTAGCTCAAATTTAGGGTTTTCCTGAAAATTCACTTGGCGGCATAGACATCCTGGGCAACTTCGCCTGCGGCGACCCTACCCCTGCCGCCGTGGCCTCGGGCTTTTGGTTAAGTCCCATAACAACCCTGCTATCAGGATATCGCAAAGTCTTATTGGAAATGCCGCCGCTTGGCTTTCACCAACTAATCCGCCATATACAGATCAAGGAACGCTATCCCCGTAGTATTACCTGTTTTTAAAAAATGCTTCACCGGCTTTAAGGTATTGACGATAAACCTTTACAGTTGCCGCTATCGTGGACGGCACAAACGCGGTATTAAAAAAAAGGAAGGTTTTTATGAAAACTATAATCCCTTCAATATTATTAACAGCGTGTTTTTTGGGTATCAGCGGCAGAAGCTTTGCGGAAGCTGCGGATACAAATGAGCAACCTGATTTCTTTGAGATGTCGCTCGAAGAACTTATGGAAGTTCCGGTGGTAGTTTCAGCTTCGCGGCAGGAACAGAAAATCACAGAAGCATCAGTTCCAATAAGTATTATCACGGCTGAGGACATTCACTATAGCGGCCTGACAAGTATTCCTGAGATACTGCAGTTCACACCGGGCGTAGATTTCTATAAAGCCAATCGGTACTGGGGTGTCATCGGCATCCGTGGCCTGCACGATATGTTTTCAAATCGTATGCAGACGCTTATTAACGGACGTCTGGCGGATAACGCCATATTCGGCGGACCGGTATTTTTTACTTATCCTGTTATGGTAGAGGATATTGAAAGAATAGAGATAGTTCGCGGTCCGGGCGGAGCAGCATGGGGAGCAAATGCCTTTAACGGTGTAATCAATATCATAACCAAAAAGCCTCAGGATGTTCTGGGAGGTTTCACATCAACAACCATAAACGAATTCGGCGACAGCTACACACACCTTCGATATGCGGAAAAAAAGGATAACTGGCAGTGGCGGGTTTCGGCAAATTATGAGGACATTAAAACTTCCGAAGAAGCTCTCGACGGCGCTTCTTATAAATCATTCATACCTGCTTTTAACAGTCTGATTGGTTTTGACAGTTATAGAGCAAGGGATTTCGCCCGCCCGTTCCGGTTTGATTCCGAAGCGATTTACGATACACAGGACGATACTAAAATCTCATTTGGTACAGGGTACTTCAGCGGGGTTTTTGGCGATTTCGAGTTTATGAGTTTTTACCCGCAGCAAAACAACCGTTTTGAGCAAATACGCCCTTTTATGCGAATTGACCACGAAAATAACGATGAAAGTTCGTCATTCCTTGAATGGTCTGGAAATTTTGAAACTATGAATTTTAAAAACATACTCATAACAGAAATAAAAGAGAACAGTCTTACAGGCCAGTACAATTTCGCCCCTGCCAACGGACACCACATATCAATCGGCACAAATCTTCGCTGGACACACATTAATACAGACGCTGATTATGACCAGCAAGTTGTCCTTGAAAAAGAACCTTTTGATGAATACTGGGCAGGATTATTTGCCGTTGACCGCTGGGAAGCAACTGACCGGCTGACCCTTGAAGCCCAGCTTCGTTGCGATTGGTATTCGGCAACTGAAATCACCGACTGGTCAGGACGATTAAGCGCACTATATGCCATAGATGAGGAGAAAGACCATATATTCAGGCTCAGTGCCGCTAAAGCATACCGTTCACCTCTGGTGGCGCTTAATGAGCTTAACGCTCAGACTATACCGGTAGGCGGCGGGTTGTATTTTTTTCATGTAAACAAACCGGACAACCTGAAAAGCGAGGAAATTCTTTCTCTTGAAGCAGGTTATACCGGTAAACTTGCCCAGGGAGTAACTCTCAGATTCGATAATTACTTTCAGCGTTACAGCGATCTGCTTGGCTATGACAAATTGACAGCGGGTGGATTAACTTACTGGACAGCAGATAATATTGACGGCGCTAACGCATGGGGCAGTGAACTTGAACTGGCCTTTGAGAACAAAAAAGGAAGGCTCTCTGTCTGGTACGCTTACAATGATTTTCAGGAAGACCGCGACCGTCAGGATATCCGTGCCTGTCTGCCGGCCAAACACAAAGCAGGTTTGACAGGGCGTCTGTTTTTAGCAGATGACTGGACATTAAACGCAAACTATAAATTCACTGATACTACGCCCGACAATCCTTACTCCTGGATAGACAGCAGTAGTATTCATAGACTTGACCTAACTATTTCCAAAAAGATTGCAAAGGGCAGGGGCGAACTGATGTTCGGTGTCAGCGACCTGCTGAATAAGACCATCGCCCCTCATTCAAGTGCAACAAATACTACTGCGCACGAAATACCGGGGCGGACGTTCTTTGTACGGCTGCAACTTAAATTCTAAAGAATAGAGGGTTCCTCTAAAAATTGATAAATTTACGTGCAATTGATTGCACCTTTAAATATATTACGCTCATTGACAATTAAATCACAGTATTTCATTCGATGGAGATTATTTCGATGATGCAGACAGGCCTT
>JAQURJ010000073.1 GCA_028715705.1 Phycisphaerae bacterium
AAAGCTCTCTGATCTCAAGTTCTACCAAATCCAGAAGTTCGGGATCGTCAACCTGGTCAACCTTGTTCATGAACACCAACACCTTAGGCACGTTCACCTGACGGGCAAGCAGAATGTGCTCGCGGGTCTGAGGCATCGGGCCATCGCTTGCCGCCACAACCAGGATAGCTCCGTCCATCTGGGCGGCGCCGGTGATCATGTTCTTAACATAGTCGGCATGCCCCGGACAGTCAACGTGCGCGTAATGGCGATTATCTGTCTCATATTCAACGTGTGCTGTATTAATAGTAATACCGCGTTCCTTTTCTTCAGGAGCATTATCGATATCCTCATATTTTTTCACATTGCCCTTGCCAGCTTTAACCGATAGACGCATGGTTATTGCAGCCGTCAGCGTTGTCTTGCCGTGGTCAATGTGACCGATCGTACCTATGTTCACGTGTGGTTTGGTTCTTTCGAATACAGCCTTAGCCATTTTGTCTTAGACCTCCAAAAATGCTGTTTACTATACGTTTTCTGATTTTATTCCTAATTTATTATAAAATTCCGCCGATTTACAAAGCCGGCTCGAAACCTTGTTTTTAGCTGCTGATGGGGCTTGAACCCATGACCTCGTCCTTACCAAGGACGCGCTCTACCACTGAGCTACAGCAGCGACTTATCGCCTATTTCAAAAAAAACTCCCCCACCGTGCTCCGATCTTTATCCGAAGCAACTCAGGGGTGCACTGATACCCATAACGAATTTCGAACTGCGTATTCTATATAACCCCGCGCCAAAGTTCAAATAGAAAAGTTTAAAAAAAAAAATTTTTTTGGTTTTCAGTGCTGCTAAAGGTTATTTTTCTGAAAAATCGCCCCTAATCACTTCTCTGGCGCAACTGAAGTATTTGCATCCGCTGGCAGCGGGTGTGGCTGCCAGCGGGCTAAAAAGGAATACCACTGAGGACGATTTGGAACTTGGATTTGGCGGATGGCTTTGAGGAGCTTTTCGCTGTCGGCCTGCCCATTTATATTACGTTCTATAGCCTGGCACAGAATGCTATTTTGCTCTAAATCCTTTTCCAATAAGCAATTATGAACTAAATCCGCCGCAGCCTTTATGTTACCCATCTTAACATAAATATCGAACATCTCGGAAACAATGCCCTCTTTTTCATCGGCTGAGGCGGCATTAGTTACCAAAAGACCGAGATTTTTTACCGCAAGTTCGTAATTTCCCGTACGAAAACCGGCGTCTGCCGTCATTCTCCGTATTTTTTCGTTTAATTTCGTGTTGTTTGCGCCCTCTGTCTTGCGCTCGGCTATTTCCAGAAAAACCAGCATCTGTTCATCGGTAACTTTGACCGGATTGCCGCCATTCTGCGATAATTTTTCAATCCACTCGGTAATAATCACCGGATCCGATCGCCTGAATATCGTCAACATCGCATCCCACGCACCCTTGGCCTGCGCGGTATTAACTTTCTCGGCCAGCCACACAAGATCGTCCGCCGCTCCAACGTTGGACGCCAGTTCGATCATTTTTTTACTGATACGTTCGTCGCTGTCATCGGTCAAACGCTCCCTGAATATTTTCAATGCTCCCGGGCTGTCAATATAGATCAATCCATTCGCAGCAGCTTCCCGCACACCGGCATCCGTATCCGATATGGCCTGTTCAAACAATTGCCCAAAGGTTTTGCCAGCCTGCTCCTTATAAACACTTTGTACACAAAGCAGCGCCATTGAATTAAGTATCGCCGCTCGCAGGCTCGTATCCTCAGCCGCATCATACCTCTTTGTAATCATATCAAAATACCGCGACACCTCCTGTTTGCCCAGTCCATTCCGCTCAAGCAGCTTACGAATCACATCAGTTCCTTCACGGGCAGCCAGCGAGTCCGTTTTGTTCAAAAACTCCTCGGCTAAGGATAATGCCTCTTTGCGAGTATTTGGATCAACTTTCATACCAGAATCCGGGTTTGAAGCATAATGCACTGCCGCTCCGAGCGCTTTTAACTGATTTAATCGTATCTGCGAGTCCTGCTCGACCTTCAATTGCTCCAACAGCTTCGGTGACGAATTCAATTCGGCTATCAGCGAAAGAATTTGCGCCGTTTTCAGGCGTATCTGTTTATCGGTGTCGGACACCATGTCGATCAATACCTGCCCCAGCAAATTTGTCGGCATTGTCTTGGGATTGGTACTTTTTCGCCATTCCTCCACTTTATTTAACGCCAATAACCGCACATCAGCTTCCGGATCTTTTAGATATTCCAGGATAAACTGCCCTCTGGCATCGTCTTCCTTTAAGTTAGTGTACAATTTATCCAGCGAGGCAAGATATTTTTGCCGCCATTTGCTTGCCTCGTTCTGCAGTCTGCTCACTTCGGTTTCCTGCCTGATAAGCCAATCCCGCAGGAACTCATCACGCCCTTTCCTCCTAAGGTCATTGATCATCCGCTTTCGCGATTCGTCATCCTTACCGGCTAATTGTATCCCGATGGACTGCAAAGCCTTTTCCGCAGCCAGAGCAACATCGATTTCCTGATTGTCAAGCAATTCTATCAGCCGAAAGATCGCTCGCATATCAGGCTGAAGCTTGAGGGCATAAACCGTATTCACTTTTAATTGTACAGAGGCTGCTTGGTCATTCAATATCCCCTCAAAAACAGTCGATATCTGCTCATAATCGAAGATAAGGGTTGTCTCCGCTGCCAGTTTGCCTTCCTCACCGTTTTCAGAATCCATCAATTTGACGATCGGTTCTATGAATTCCTCTTTATTGCGCACCGAGCTTTTAGTACGCCTGGTATCGCCCAGCGCTTTAAGCACCGCGGCTATGGCTTCCTTGTTTTCTCCTCCATTAAGTATGTCCAATAGTATCTGCCTTGCCGCTGGATCACTGCTGAAAAGCATTACCCCAGCCGCATCCATCCGTATCTGATCGCTTGTACCCTTCAGTAAAGCATCGCGATTTATCTTAAGCTGCGTATCAAGATTATCTTGTGCAATCTCCGCAACGGCGTTTTCGGCTTCCTGACAAAAACCATTTCCACCAATGAGCAAAAAACACGCCCATACCATTAATATTACTGTAACTTTGCTCATCAAAATTGCTCGCATCATTAGCCCAAAATCCTTTTCCTACAGTATATTACAAAAATATCCCAAGTCAATTTATAAAAATTGGCCACAGAGGACACAGAGTGCAGAGAAAACAATTTAGAACAGTTTTAATTCCACACTTTTTCTTTTTATCTTCTGACTTTTAACTTTTTATTATGGTCTCGGATGATACTGCCTGTGCATCTTCCGTAGCCGCTGCTGGTCAACATGCGTATAAATCTGCGTTGTCCCAATATCCACGTGCCCCAGCATCTCCTGCACGCTTCTCAAATCCGCCCCGCCGCCAAGCAGGTGCGTCGCGAAACAGTGCCGCAGCGTATGCACGGAAAGCTTGTCGCCAAGCCCTGCCAGCTGCGCATACCGTTTCACAATACGCCAAAGCTCAATACGGCTCATCGGGCGCCCTGTTCGGCTAAGCAAGAGAAAATCCTCGCTTTGAGCCTTCACCAGAGCAGGCCGCAACTGCGACAGATAGCTTTCCACCGCCGCGATTGCGCTCTTGCCCATAGGTATCACCCGCTCCTTGCTGCCCTTGCCGAAACACCGCAAATACCCGACATTCAGATTCACATCCCCTACCTTCAGCACAGCCAACTCGCTCGCCCGCATACCAGTCGCGTACAGCAGTTCCATCGCCATTTTATCGCGCCAGTAATAAGGCCCTTTCTCATCCGGCGTCTCCAACAGCCGCTTTATCTGCTCAACTCCGGCGATTTTCGGCAGCCGCTGCCATATCTTGGGGCTTTCCAATTCCTCTCGGAAGTCATTTTCTATCAGCTTTTCCATCCGGCAGTACCGCAAGAACATCCGTATCGCAGCCAGCGACCGCTTCAAAGTCGTCTCACTGCGATTCTTTTTGGTCAAAAGCACTTGATAGTTGCGAATATCCGCAGCCGCCAGCCCACCCAGCGAATATATCTGCTTTTCTTCACAGTATTCGAGGAAACTTTTCATATCCCGCCCATAGGCCAGAATGGTATTGCCCGCTAACCCCGCCTCAACGCGTAAATAATTTAAAAAATCAACGACTATCCCCCCCATCGCCAACTGCCGAAGCCGAACAAACACATTTTCTCGCTGTACTACGGACATATAAACCAATCAATTATGGCAAAACAACCAACTCTCTCATTTAGTGCACCCAATTTCCTTGCGGTAACACCTCACTAACCTGCGGACGCACTTCTTCCAATAAAATTACTACCATTAAGTTCTATCGACCAGTTTCGTCCGCTCCCTTAAAAAACGATTATTTCTTGTGGATATACTCTAAAGCGTATATAATCCCTCTTTCAATGATCCTAAATTTTATAAAGTCACTGCACTCTATGGGGGAAAGATGCCCGAAGTATTCAAAACAAAATTATTAAAGCTGCTGGAACACGCCGAGTATAAGCCGATAAAGCTTGCCCGGCTGGCAAAGGAGCTTGAAGTCGGCGAAGACGATAAGGACGAGTTTAAGCTGGCCTTCGACCAGCTTTTGGCTGCGGGCCGCGTCGTAATAAGTTCATCGAAGCTGGTCTCCCTGCCGCCGCTGCCGAAAAGGATAACCGGTACATTCCGCTCAAATCCAAAAGGATTCGGCTTTGTCATTCCGCAAATCACCAACTCGCACGGCGACCTGTTCATCCCGCCAAACGCCACAGCCGAGGCCATGACAGGCGACACCGTCATAGCGAAAGTGGTCCGAAAGGAAAGACGCGGCGATCAGAGCCGAATCAACGGCCAAATCGTAGAAATACTCGAACGGGCGCATAACCGCTTCGTCGGCACGCTCCAGAAAACCGGCCAGGGCTGGCTTGTCAAGCCGGATGGCTCGGTATTTACCGAACCCATCTCGGTCGGCGATGTCTCGGCAAAATCCGCCCAGCCCAGCGACAAGGTCGTTGTCGAGATAATAAACTATCCAACCGAAAAAAAACTCGCAACAGGTGTCATAATAAAGGTTCTTGGCAAAGCTGGCCAATACGATACCGAGATCGCATCCGTAATATATCAGTTCCATCTGCCAGAGGAATTTCCAGAAAATTGCATCAACCACGCCCACAAGTCAGCGGCAGACTTTAATCCCGATGCCCTCGATGGCCGTGAAGATATAACCAATAAAACCATAATCACCATCGACCCCGACGACGCAAAAGACTTCGACGACGCTATCAGCCTCGAAAAAGACAAAGACAGCAACTGGGTTCTCGGCATCCACATTGCCGACGTAAGCACATTCATCGCCCCTGATTCTCCACTCGACGTTGAAGCCAAAAGCCGCGGCAACAGTACATACCTGCCTGGCAAGGTCATACCGATGCTGCCGGAAGTTTTAAGCAACGGCGTCTGCTCTCTCCAGCCGGACCAGCCTCGCTATACAAAATCGGCATATATAATCTACAACAGCGAGGCTGATATCGTATCCACCCGATTCGCCAATTCCCTTATCCGTTCGACCCAGCGGCTAAACTACCGTCAGGCCGACCGCGCATTGAAGGGTAAAGACGAAGGCTTGAAGCCGCAGGCTCTGAAACTATTGAAAGATATGGACGCGCTGGCCCGCATAATCGAGAAACGCCGAGTCAAAAACGGCATGCTGCACCTGAACCTGCCGGAAACGGAACTGATAATGGATAAATCAGGCCGCGTTGTCGATGCCGAGCCTGCTGACACAAGCTACCCGCATACTATAATAGAAATGTTCATGGTCGAGGCTAACGAAGCCGTTGCCGCATTGCTCGACCGGCTCAATGTCCCTTTCATGCGGCGTATACACCCTGAAGCAGATGTGCTGAGCCTCCAAAATCTCTCCAAGCTGCTGCGAAGTTTCGGCATAAGCCTCCCCAAGACTCCCACGCGAAAAGACATCCAGCGGCTTCTTGATGGGATAAAGGGTTTGCCATTCTCCCTGCCGGTCAATCTGATGGTGCTCCGCAGCTTTGAAAAAGCGCAGTACGCCCCGCTGAATATCGGCCACTACGCTCTTGCCTCAACGCATTACTGCCACTTCACCAGCCCCATCCGCCGCTACGCCGACCTACTGATCCATCGGACGCTGAATTGTTATCTTACAAATACACTGAAAACCGGCGGCAAAAATATTCTCTCAGAAGGCGAGCTTATCGAAACCGGAAAGCACATCACTTTTGCCGAACAGCGAAGCGAGAATGCCGAGCGGGAACTAAAGACCGTCCTGCTTTTACAGATGCTCTCAAAGCACGTCGGCGACGAGCTCGATTGTGTTGTTACAGGCGTTACCGGTTTTGGAATATTCGCTCAATACACAAAATTCGGTATAGAGGGGCTTATTCAGCTCGCTGACCTCGGTGATGACGATTGGCGGTTCAATCCAAGAACGCAGTCTCTGGAAGGCGCTCGCTGCGGTATACGCTTCCACCTCGGCACACCGATAAAGACGAAAATCATTTCGGTAAACGTAACCGCAAGGCAGCTATCCCTGGCACCAGCCGAACCTTTGACCGGAGAACCCAAAAAGGCAAAGAAGGTTAAAAAATATCCCCGCAAAAGACAAGGCGGAAATCAAAGAGGACGCAAAAAATCCAAACGCTGATTTTTCTGATGCGATGATGTTGAAATTATATTTGTCTTAATACCAGCGATAGTATAAAATCCGCTCTTTAAATTTGAACAGTTTTTTGAGGAAAAAAATGGAACGCAGTGAACTGATAAAACGTATTAAGGAAACGGCATACCTTGAAGGCGATTTCGTCCTTCGCAGCGGCAAGCGAAGCAAATACTATCTGGATAAATACCTGTTCGAGACGTGTCCGGATATATTGGCGGCGCTGGGCGCCGAATTCGCCAAATATGTTACTGATGATGTCACCCTCATAGCCGGAGCGGAACTTGGGGGGGTCGCACTTGCGGCTGTGACGGCTATTGAAGCGAATCGTCCGTGGATAATCGTACGAAATAGTAAGAAGGATTACGGCACAAGCAAGATGATCGAGGGTAGGATAAAAAAAGGCGATGTCGTTTTGCTGGTTGAGGATATCGCCACTACCGGCGGACAGGTGCTCGAAGCGGCGAAGATAATTACCGAGATGGGCGCAAAAGTAAAGATGATTGTTTCAACAATCGACCGCAAACAAGGTGCTGGCGAAAACATTACCGCCGCAGGTTACAAGTTCGACTCGATACTGACAAAAGAGGATTTGGGGATAAAGGACTAAATCGTACTGCGTGCTTGGTACTGCGTACTGCTTTTCGCTTATTCGCAGTACTCAGTACGCACAACGCGGTACGCAAATTATGAGTATCTTTGAAGCGATGATGCTTGTTTGTTTCGGGGCGGCGTGGCCGTTTTCCATTTGGCGTTCGTACCGTTCACGACAGAACGCCGGAAAGAGCGTTATATTTTTGGTAATCGTCTTTTTCGGCTACATAGCCGGCATCATCCACAAGGTTATTTACAATCTCGACCTTGTAACCATACTGTACGCCCTCAACGCCGCAATGGTCGCAGCCGACATCGGTATCTATTATAGAAACAAAAAATTGGCTACCGGTAAGTTATAAAAAAGACAATCTATCAAAACAGTTTTTCGGCGAGGGCAATTACTTTTTCAGCGAGGGTGGATTTATTTTCCGATGCAAAAGTGAGCCAGTCAGTATCGGGGGTTTTTATTGTGACTTCTGCTGAATCGGATGCAATTGTCGATGGGGCATTGGCAATAATCATATCGAGATTTTTTTCTATTAGTTTTTTCTCGGCTCGGCTTTCGATATCCTTATCCTCAAGAGCGAAACCAATTACCTTTTGCCCTTTGCCCTTATGCTTTCCTGCCCATTTTAGGATGTCTGCTGTTGGTTTTAATTTTATGATAAGTTCGCTATCACTTTTTTTGATTTTTTGTTCGCTTGTCTCTGTCGGGGTATAATCGGAAACAGCCGCTGCCATAATCAGGCAATCGCACTCGGCAAATTCCGCTTTTACCGCATTGAACATCTCTTCGGCTGTTTGGGCTTTGATGACGCTTACATTCTCAGGGACAGGCAGCGTGACATTTGCGCTTATCAGCGTAACATCGTGTCCGCATTTAACGGCTGATGCAGCCAGGGCGTATCCCATCTTTCCGCTGCTAGCGTTGGAAATGAATCTAACCGGGTCGATATATTCGCGGGTCCCGCCCGCAGTTATCAAAAAACGCATCTTAAAACCAATTAGCCACAAAAAGGCACAAAAACCACAAAAAATAACAAACAGCAAACTTTAAACCGCGGATTTCACAGATTACACAGATTTCCGTTATAAAAAAGAAACCGCCTACGGCGGAAAACTCTTTTTGCGGATGCCTCACATTCGTTCGGCATGACAGTGTCGCAACCGATATTTGTCAAAAACATTAAAGCTTTTGTTTGATTCGCTCAAGTATATCTGTGGGTTCGGTCATTCTTCCGATGCCGGTTGTGCCACAGGCGAGGTTTCCACTTTCCGGGCCGATTATATCGGCACCCATCTGTTTTAACTGTTCGATATTCTGCTGTACTACGGGATTATTCCACATCCTCTCGTTCATAGCCGGTGCGACAATAAGCGGCTTTTCCCAGCAGACGCACAAGACGGTGCTCAAAAGATCATCGCATATTCCATTCGCCGTTTTGCCGATAATATTAGCAGTAGCCGGAGCAACCACAACAATATCCGCCCAATCGGCAAGGCTGATATGACCTATCTTATACTCCTCAATCGTCCAAAGAGAGGTATAAACCTGGCCTGCTGTAACAGCCTCGAAGCTCTTGGGGCCAATAAGCTCGCATGCGCTTTCGGTCATAACCGTTTTAACCTCGGCACCAGCCGAACGCATCTTGCTGGCAAGGTCAACGGCCTTATACGCCGCTACCCCGCCGCTGACACCGAGCAGAACTTTTTTGCCGTCAAGATTGCTCATTTGTGATCCCTGGCTGGGTCAAGTATGTCACTTTTATCGTAATCGATGGCGATCTTATCCTGTTTGATCTCCGCGATAACAATCTCAAGAGTGGTCATACCCTCTGTGTTTTCAATCAAAGGGCGTGATCCGGTCAATATCTCCTGGAGTCTTTTTTGTATCAGGGCGGTCAATTTAAAACGTCCGCCAACTTTTTTGAGTAAATCGGTACTTTTCAATTCTTCTATCATTTTTGATCTCCGTTTTCTTTCTGGATAATATCGATAACTTCGTTTATGGCCTGTTCAAGATTACTATTGATAACCATATATTCATAATAACGCCACGCGGCCGCGATCTCCGAGCTCGCCATGTTCAGCCGCGAAACGCTGCTGGCCGCATCCTCCCTGCCGCGATCCTGCATACGTTTTTCCAGCTCCTTGTGGCTGGGCGGCAATATAAATATCATTTTGGTGGCGGGATAAATGGCCTTGGCCTGCCTGCCGCCCTGAACGTCAATCTCAAGGATTACCGTCTTGCCTGCTGCAAGCTGCTGGTCAACCTTGTCGCGCGGGGTCCCATAGAAGTTGCCGAACACTTCTGCGTATTCGAGAAATTTTTCCTCTGCTATCCTTCGCTCAAACTCGTCACGTGGAACGAACCAATACTCGCCGCCCCCGGTTTCGGTCGGAGCCTTCTGTCGGGTCGTCATTGAAACGCTCAGATATGCCTGGTCGCCCAGCCGCTTGACCACCTCACGGCAGATCGTACTTTTGCCGACGCCGCTTGGTCCGCTTATCACAACAACCTGTCCTTTATTATCTTGCACTTTTACTTTTTGCCTTTTGCTCTCTCAAACCGAGTGTTAAGCAGTTTGAATTATTCAACGTTCTGAACCTGTTCTTTTATCCGGTCTATCTGGCACTTAATATCAACCACGCAGTGGCTTATCGTCACGTCGCTGGCTTTGCTGCCTATTGTGTTTGCCTCGCGAAGCATTTCCTGCGAAAGAAAATCAAGCCGCTTGCCAGCTTGTCCATCCTTGTCCAGCGCCTCGGTAAACTGCACAATATGCGAACGAAGCCGCGTTATTTCCTCACTTATATCAGAACGCTCTGCGAAGACCGCCACTTCTCTTGCCAGTGTTTCGCTATCAAGGCTCGATTCACTTGCCGCCAGCAAACTGTCAACCCGCATCTGAAGCTTCTTTTGGTATTCGACAACCACAATCTCTTTTCTTTCTTCGACCTTATCGAGCAGTTGCGATGCAGCTAAACAGCACGATCGCAGGTCTTCGGCTAAAGCTGCACCCTCGGCAATGCGCATCTGCGTCAACTGAGAAAGCGCTTTCTCTGTAACCTCAAGTATGCCTTTTCGCAGCAGCTCTTTTTTATCCTCATCCGGGAGCGCAGGCTGAATAATACCCGGCAGTGCCAAAAGTCCCGCCAGTTCTATCCGTTCCTCAATACCGGCGGATTTGCTTACCTGACGCAGTTTATTCACGTAACCAACAAGCGCGATTTCGTCTATATTTAAAAGCTTATCGCCGGCTTGCCGCACCCAAAGTGTATAATTAATCGATCCGCGGCCAAGTTCTCTGTGCAGCAGTTTTTCGACCTCGCTCGAGAGAAATCCCGCTACATCGGGCAGCCTGATGTGAGCCTTGAAATAACGGTTGTTTACCGTCTTAATCTCTACGTCATAAGTAATTTCATCGACTCGCCCTTCGGCAGAACCAAATCCTGTCATGCTTTTGATCATAATAACTCCGCAAAGCCGGCAAAATTGCCGTTAATAATTCGCTTCAATTCATCCCCTTCCATTAACATCCGCACCAGTCTGTGGCAAATCGGTTTGGGGAATAGCTCCTTCACTCATATCCGCTTGCGGCATTTGGGCAGCTGCGGTATCTTCTCCGTCAACCGGCGTACTTTCAGCGGCATTTTGCTGAACTGGAGCCGTAGGAGCACACTGCCCCACCGAAGGAT
>JAQURJ010000074.1 GCA_028715705.1 Phycisphaerae bacterium
AGCGATGATAAGCTGCCGGTTCCCGGGTGGTACAACGCGGAAATCGCCGAGCAGATGTGCCGCGAGAAGCTGCCCCAGTGGTACACCCATCACGTTATCACCTCCGGCGAGCATCATTCAAGCGGCGACATCAGCCGTATTATTATTGGCGGCGTGCTTCATCTTACCGGCCAGACGGGCGGGGACTGCTGGGCCAACGAGGGCGGAACAGTCAACGCTACCGGCCAGACGGGCGGACGCTGCTGGGCCGGCGGCGGATGCTGGGCCGGCAAGGGCGGGACAGTCAACGCTACCGGCCAGACCGGCGGACACTGCTGGGCCAACTACGGCGGTACGGTCAACGCTACGGGCCAGACCGGCGGGGACTGCTGGGCAGACGACGGCGGGACGGTCAACGCTACCGGCCAGACGGGCGGACGCTGCTGGGCCAACGAGGGCAGAACAGTCAACGCTACCGGCCAGACGGGCGGGGACTGCTGGGCAGACGACGGCGGGACGGTCAACGCTACCGGCCAGACGGGCGGACGCTGCTGGGCCAACGAGGGCGGAACAGTCAACGCTACCGGCCAGACGGGCGGACGCTGCTGGGCCGGCAAGGGCGGGACAGTCAACGCTACCGGCCAGACGGGCGGACGCTGCTGGGCCAACTACGGCGGTACGGTCAACGCTACCGGCCAGACCGGCGGTGGATGCTGGGCCGGCAAGGGCGGGACAGTCAACGCTACCGGCCAGACGGGCGGGGACTGCTGGGCCAACTACGGCGGTACGGTCAACGCTACCGGCCAGACCGGCGGTGGATGCTGGGCCAACGAGGGCGGGACGGTCAACCGGCGCAGCTCTTCTAATGAGATTCCTAAAGATTGAAAAAAAACCAAAGGAGTAATTATGGCAAGGACGAAAGCAAAAACGATAAAAATACAGGCCACTTTGGACGCGGAATGGACAAAAAGGTGGCTTAATGTATGCAGGCGGTGGCCGGGCACAACCCGCCTTGGCCAGATAATGAGACTGATAGAAATAGCCGAGAAACAAGAGCGGGGAGAAACTGACAATGGATAATATGACCCACCCCAAAATCCGCGAGGCCGAACTAAATGGAGTGCCCGAAAAAAAGGAGGAGACCGTTGAGTGTTTCCTTTGCAAGGAGCCATTCACCAGCCTTGAACCGACGGTCATTTATGCTTGCTATGTCTGCCCGGACTGTTTGGAAATGAGCAAAGAGGCACTAATATGGCAGTGGATTGAAGACAAGGTAGAATTGAAGCGGACGGAAAAATTGTTGAGGAAGTTAAATGAAGAAAACAGAGCACATCGATATTCTTAAGGCGTATAACGCCTGCCTTGTTGCCTTGTTGGGAAAGATGAAGGAACAAAAGATGAAGGAACAAAAAAAGCGGGGAATAAAAAATGAAATTCTACATAGGCATTGACTTACCGAAACCGCCAAAGGAGTGTGTATGAGCGTAAAAACAGGAGGTATAACCTAATGACTTGTTATTATTGTGGTATAGACCCAGGTCAAAGCGGTGGAATCGGGATTCTCGACGAGGCCGGTGCGGTCGTTGCAACCTTCAAATTCAAAAACCAGACCGACGCGGATATATCTGACATATTTGAATACATTACGAAACTCAACGACGAAGGCGATGCCGTCTTTGCTTTCCTTGAAAGAGTTCACAGTATGCCCAAGCAGGGCGTGGCCAGCAGCTTCAAGTTCGGTGTTTCGTTTGGCTTTTTGCAGGGGATGCTAACCGCACATAAGATTCCATTTGATTATGTCTCGCCCCAAAAATGGCAAAAGGCTCTTGGCTGCTTGACTAAAGGCGACAAGAACGTTACGAAAGCGAAGGCACAGCGACAATGGCCGAATATAAAAATAACACACGCGACAGCCGATGCGATTTTAATCGCAGAGTATTGCAGGCTGACAAAAAAATGACAACGAAACAGTTTGGAAGCACGGAAAAAAGTTCAAGGCGAAAGGAAAATGAAAAATGAATTGCACTGTCTTGCATTTTAACCTCAGGAAAGCAAAGGCGGCAGGCTACAAGGCAACGTTCACCGATTGGCTTATCAGCCTTCGGTCGAACCGGGTACACAGCGAGTTCCTGTTCTCAGAAAGATACTGCGACCTGAGTTTCTCTTCAACAATGAAAAGTGGTGAAAACGGGCCTCGATTTAAGCGGATAATATATTCACACCCCGAGTACTGGGACAGGCAGGTAATCCCGATGACGGACGACGAAGAAAACAAGGCGTATCGTTTTGCCGAATTCCTCGAGAAGATGGAGTTTAGGTATGATTTGTTCGGCTTGCTGTCATTTGCGACACCGTTGGAGATAATAACGCCGGTGCGCTGGCGGATGTGGTGTTCGGAATGTGTAGCAAGCCTGATTCAGGAGGCCTTTCCTGACTTCAACGGATCGCCTGACGAACTCACACCGGACGGTCTGTATATCGAGATAGGGAAGCGTTGGAAATACGGCGGGACGGTCAATAAATTATAGAAAAAGGGAGTGAAAAAAATGGACTTGAAAGTTGCTAAATTATTTTGTGCAAATCTGATAAATCGCAGGAAAATGGACAAAGTATTTACACCTCCCGCCCGTCCCGGCTTTCGTCGGGGCGGGCTTATTTTTTCAATATCCAATCCACAACGGCCACGATGATACCGCCAAAGATGGCTGAAATAACCGACGCGGTTTTCCGATATTTGTTTACTTCGCACCGTGAAGAATGTGAAGTGATTTCATTTGCAATGATTTTCTCTACGATTTCCAAGTACCGGTCGTTGGTCTTGATGGCGATTAACTCCGCAAGAGTTTCGATTTCATCCCTTGTCATTTTGCCGCTCCATTGGTTGTTCCGGCGGGCCTTGAATCTTCGCCCCTGCCAGCCTGTTTCTGATAAGTTGCTCGATTGCCTGAATGTTCTGGTTGACTTG
Source organism: Phycisphaerae bacterium (assembly GCA_028715705.1). Taxonomy (GTDB): domain Bacteria; phylum Planctomycetota; class Phycisphaerae; order Sedimentisphaerales; family Anaerobacaceae; genus JAQURJ01. The sequence continues at coordinate 2,945 of JAQURJ010000074.1, forward strand.
AAACACCTGTTTGTACTGTTCGCTAAGTATCAAAGCCAACTGTTCACTTGACATTGTTTCGAGATTTACATTTTGCTGCGTTGGCTGTTTCTGTTCGGTTTCCATAAAAATCCTTTCTGTTTTATTAAATCATTATCCCATTGCCTATAAGGGCCGACCTTAGATTATTCACCAGCGTCGTCAGGGCTATTCTTTCCGCGTCCGAACCAAATCCGAAAGCACCCGCGGTAGTTGCGACCGCTCCGCCGCTTGTATAAGTCGCCTGCGGAGAAGCACCGTTGCAACTGAATTTACCACTGACTGCCAAATCGCAGTTTGCCGCAAGGGTACTGCCATATGGAGGGGTAATAATGTTCGCTGCGACGGTGTCCGCGGTAATGTATCTCTTTGAGTTATCCTTAAACAGCCGGAGTATTTCCTGCTGCGACAGGCCCCTGTCGAAAACCATAACATCGTCAATTTGACCGGCGAAATCGTTGTCTGTGCCGTCATTTTCAATGCCGATATAAAGCGGGCCGTCGACGGTATTAATTGTTTGCGCAACTGTTGACGCAACTGATAACGCAACACCATTTACATAAGCGATTAAGTCGTTTGTATTATCCTCCCCATCGGGCAGAACGACAGCGATATGATACCACGTATTTAACGATTGTCCCCACGTCCATATGCGATTTCCGCCGCTGATAGCCAGTTGCAGGGTATTCGGCGCAGCAGCCGTCGAACCATTCCATACGAGGGCAAACCGCTTATAGTTATCGACCATATTGCCCCAGTCCCAGATTATCGCCGACCCTGTTCCCTGTGCCCTTTTTGCCCAACAGATTATTGTTCTTGCGGTTGCACCGGATATTCCGATATTGCTGCCGGATACGGCATAATCACCTGTGCCGTCAAGTACCAGTACTCCATTGGCGGCGTCCGCCCCGCCGTTCAACGTAAGGTCGTTTGCATTAGGGCCCAGGTCTTTGCCGACGCCGCTGTTAAAATGATAGTGGGCTTTCAAGTTTGCGGGCAGGAAATTTTTAGCGGTTATATCTGCAAACGTCGGACTTGACGTTGTTTTAACAGCCTGATTGAGATAGTCCGCAGAAACAAGTTTTTTGTCCGCGTTCGTCATCACCGCCTGCGAAGCGGTCAGGCCCGACAACGTCAAATCCGTCCCTGTAATCGGCACGGTAAATGTTGCAAGCGCGCCTGACAGCTTCATCGCTTCCACCAGCGAGCCCGCGGTCGCGGGATAAAACCGGATTGTCGTGGCAAATGTTGCGTGGTTATGGGTTGTATAAATACAGTCTATCGCGCCTAATTCCTTGAACGCCGTAGCGCCTGTGCCCGTGGTCAGCCCCCGAAATGAAAAACAGATTCCAGAAGAATTATCAACCGTATTTTCATTGTCAAGGGCAACCAAGGTGTAAATCTGATTGATGTCTTTGCGGATGTGCAGGGGTCGCTGCGGAGAAGATGTTCCGATGCCCAGCATATCCGAAACAAATGTCAGGTTCTCGGAATCAGACAATTGACCGTCCGCGCCTGCGAAAAGCACTCGGCCTTCAGTCAGGCTTGAAATCTTGATGGTTTGAAACGTAGGGTTAAGATTCCAGATAGAAGAAAAAATCATTCGGCCCCCTTCCGCGCTTTGCGAGGATTTCGTTTGCTCAATGCAATGGGAATAATATCTTCTGTTGCAAGGCCGGATTTGCGAAGTTCAAAAATCATATCGGTTAATTCTTTGCCTTCAATCCCGGTTAGTTTTTTAGCGACCATTTCGATTCTTGAAACTTTCTGCGATTCGGTAATCAATTTGCCTATAAGTTCAGCCTTTTTCTCATCAGGAAGTTCGCCGTAAAGTTTATTGGAAACAAGTTGTCCAAGACTGTCTTTTGTAATTGCACCAGCCCGCTTCCAAAGTTCTGTATTTTCTTCCTGAGATAGTACATCGTATCCCTTTTTGTCGCCGAGCAAAGACGGCGATACTTCCCATCCTTCATTCCACAAGCGGCGCAGTTCGGCGATTACCGGCGACGAGATTTCCTTTGAAGGCCGTGTCGGGTCTATCATCAATTCAAGCGGATTGGATGTCTGCTCTTTTTCTTCTCCGAGGACAGTGATTTGAGGCTCAAGAGTTTGTCTTGCGCCCGGGATTCTTGCCATAACTTTTTCGCCGACTGATTCGGCCCGGCGTTCCTGTGTGTCGGTTGCGCGGGCAACGTCGGAAACAATCGTGGGGACGAACGAAGAAATGGTATTGTTGACCAGCATTGGCCCGGATAATTCAGGGTCATTCAAAGCGTCCACAAATAGATTGACTCCGCGTAGGAATGTTTGTTCTGTGAATGACTTTGCGCTTCCGGTCAATGCTCTTCCCATTGCGGCTGTCGGACTGCTTTCTTCGTCAAAAGCCCTTTGGAAATGCGCACCAATAATCAAGAGGTTTCCTGCTGGTCCAAGAGATTGAACGGTACGCCATTTACCATTTATTAAAACAGAATTTGGCTGTCGGCCTTCCAGTTTCCAGAGTTCGCGCTCTTTTTCGTCCTTTGGCCTGTCCAGTGTGATCATTCCTGCGCCTTCCAGCCTTGCTCCGATTACAAGCGCAGGTATGCCGGTGATTCCGCGTCCAATGCCCATCGAAAATTCGCGCTGGTCAAATCTTCCCTTTCCTATATTTTCAATTATAGTTTTGACTATTCCGACCGGTGAATAATTGACAACTTGCATTGCGACTGCCGACGGCGTGCGGCCAAACGGTACGATAAATTCACCGCCGGGCAACCTTTGTATCCCTCTGGCAATGTTTCCAAGAGCGGTTTCGTTGATAAATACGGCGGCCTCTGCGTCTTTTGCGGCGTTCTTTATCATCTGTTCGGTCGGATTTTCAATCAATGCGTCAACGTGTTTCTGTGCGGCCTGCCCTTTTAGACCGAGATTGATTGCCGAAGTCTTAGCCTGCCCATACAGGGAGCGAAGCCGAGCGGCATAATAGAACGGCTGGTCTTGTGCGCCAAGAAAACGAAACACGGTTTCGGTGTACGCCTGAAATGCTCTGGTATTGTAATTGACTTTGTGATAATCCAGCTTCACGCCAATATCGCGATCACTGTAGCCGCTTTTAAGGTATTCAAGACCATTGCCAAGTCCCTCGATAAACCCTTTTTTCAATCCTTTAATGGTTGGCGTTACAGTTCTTTTTCCAGTGAAATAACTCACAATTTTATCTACTGCCGCCGCAGGAATATCTTTCATAACTTCTAACTCAAGATTTTTTTCATTTGCAAAGATGTTTAGTCCGCTTGTTTTTATCCCTGTCAGCAGTCCCGCCTTCCAAAGCGTAGCGATTTTGTCCATCGTCGGGGTCGGCACAAGTTTGCTGATATAATCCTGAACCTTCTGGAAACGAATGAATTTCTCCTTGCCATTTGGCATTTTGGCGATTTCGCTCATTTCCTCAAGGATTTTTTGTGCCTGCTCTTTGGTCAGTCCAGGGATTTTCTTCCTGAACCTGTCCGCGCCCTTGCCTTTTTCAACCTTCTCATTGTACTTCTGAATTTCTCTGGCGGCAAAGCGAACCTGTCCTTCCGGGGTCAATCTGCCGAGAATAGACGCGGCCTGGACAGCCCGGCCAAGTTCCGTTAATTTGGCGGCCATATTTTGAGCAATATCAGCGGCCTTGTCATAAGCAGCTTCTTTGGCTGATTGAGTCTTTGCTTTGGCGGCCATATCGCTATAGTGCTTTATCAGTTCCGAAGCCGTGGCTACGGCGTTCTGGTCTGAACCTTTGCGGGCGACCTGTTCAGCCTTTGTAATGTCATCGACAATCAGATTTCGAGCCTTGATTGCCAAAACATCCGTGCTGCGTGGTATGTATTGCCCTTCAATCTTGAGTTCCGGCAATACTTCTTTAGCGGACGTAATGAATCCTCTTTCTCTGGCTTTGGACAGGTCGGCAGAACCAATCTCGGATACCGGAGTTTTAATGTCTATTTCTTTGACCTTTGCCGCGTCCCTCATCTGTTCAATAGGCGTAGCGGGTCTCTGGGCGGGCGTAGGCTTTGCCCCCGCCTTACCCATACCCAACGTCGGTTCTTCCCCGGAAACTGCTCTGGCGGCCTTTGTGGGCGTTTCTGTGGCCTTTAGCGCGGGCCTCATTGCCGAACCGCCGTAATAGTCGCCTTCCGCTATCCGCTCAAAGGCTTTCGAGTCGCCATTATACCCTTTTTCCAGCAGTTCCTCGTATGTCGGTATATTCTTCCCCTGAACATAATCGTTCAATTCTTCGATAGCCTTTTTATCCCCAGCGTTGGCCTTTTCAAGAAGTTCGCTATATCGTTTTTGTTGCATATACGCTCTGACTTCCGCCGACAATTCCGGCGTAGCTGCTTTTGGCGCAAATTCTTTTTGCATTTGCCCCTTTTGCCTAAGTTCAAGGACGCCTTCGGTAGCGATATTTGTCAACAGGTCGGATATTGCCTTGTCTATCAAAACATTATCTGTACCAGCAAGGGCCGGGGCTTTCTGTTTCAATGAATCCAAAAACATCGCCTTATTTTTGTAATTCGCCCACGTTTGTTTCGTTATATTCATCCCTTCAAAAGCAAAGGGGATTCCTATATTGATTAAAATGTCAGTGGTATCGCCACCACCCAAATAAGTTGTCGTACCGAATAAAGTGCTGGCTGCTGTGCCTCTGCCAACAGCAGGCAGGATTCCGGCGCCGGGCAAAATTTTATTTATTCCGCCCAATGTTACTTGCATTGCGGCGCCGCCGCCCGGCTTGCCGTCATTGGCAAGATTAACGGTTTCCCAAACAACTGGTTGAGACATTGAAGGGGCCACTTTTTTGAGCAGGGCTATTTGTGCAACAAACCCGGTAATTCCCGCAACTGCGTCAATCGCTTTTTCCCCGAATTTTTCGGGTTCTGATACGTCATACGCAAATGGATTTATATCAGGACGAGGTTTATTATATTGCGGTTCTTTCCTAAGATATTCGTCCGCCCTTGCTTCCGGTGGCACAGTTAATTGCTCTGTCCAATCTCTTACCTGGTCGTTAAAGTACTCGCCAAATGTAAAATTGTTTTCTTTCTCATACTGAACAACCAATTCATACGCCCTATCTTGAACTGCACTCGATTCACTTTTGCCCAAAGTATGTAAAGTATCCGCAATAGTTTTGTTAAAAAGCTGATGTCTTAATCTCGTCGCAGCTCCCAATGCAGACGAGGCTGTTTTTTTAATGAAATCACTCGGTGCAAGTACAATGTCTTTTATGCCGCAAATATGGTCTGCTTCTTCCAATGGGATATCAGATTGTGTTGATATATCCCAAGCCTGTCCAGCTTTCTCGGCGGCGGCAACAGGGTCAGTTTCCATAGTTGCATTGATGGCATTTTCGTCCCGCCATTTCAAAAAATCGCCCTCTTTATTTTCATTTTGCCAATTCTCAAACGACATCATCTATCCTTCACGCTCAATCCCAATATTTTAATTTCTTGCCTTGCTCATAAGCCTCTTTGGTATTTTGTTTTCGCAGTTCTTCCGGCGATGGCTGATGGATACTTTTTTTGACAGTTCCGGCTTTACCGATATTCCTGGCGGCATTCACATAAGTCTGTTTTAACTCTTGCGATTTCAACCATAAATCTTTCTTTGAGACAGTAGGGTTCTCCGCAAGAAAATCATTCATTTCTGCGTTGTACAAATCAACAAAGTGCATTTTGCGATAAAAAGTTTCTTCATCACCCACAAGCGCGGCCATATTCAAAGTCATATTTCCAAGAGCATCAAATTGCATAACGCCGCTGTCTTTTCCAAGAATCAATTGCGACGCGCTATTAGAATATGTTCTGATGTCCTGTGCCTGATACCCTTTTACTTCCCTGTCGAGGTCGGCGTAAATAGCAGCATACTGGTCATCGTTAATGCCGTTTGGGTCGGCCAGCGATTCCCTGATTTTGGCTTCCGCATCTGTCCTGGATAATGTTCCGCGCCAGACATCTATCGCCCGACTTTTCAACTCGGTTGCCTTGATAACGTTGCCCTTTTTATCCGCGGGATTCAATGCTATTTTTGTCCACGCTTCATAATCATTGGCGGGAAGCAAATCTCTTCTTGCCTGAATCTCGGAAATAGTCAACTTTCGATTCGCCATCAAATCAGTAAGTTGCTTATTGGCTTCCTCTCCGCTTACTTCCTGCTGTTTTCTTGCCATTGAGCCAAGCCTGTCCGCTACGTTAAGCTGGTCAGGCGATAACGTCTTGCGAAATTCAGGATTAGACAATCTTTGTTCCGCCGCAACCGGATTAGTATCTATCAACTTTCGTATCGAGGCAAATTCCACATCTATCGGCGCGGATTCCGATAATGCTTTGAATTGTTCTTCGCCAATGATTTCAGTTGACAGGGCAAGGCTGTCGATTTTGTGAACCGCCGCCAAGTCGCCTTTATTGACAGCCGATTCTCTGGCGAATTTGAATTTATCTTCTGCGTCTTTGGCTCTGGCTTGCAAACTTACCGCTGTCAATCTTCGCAGTGTTTCTGTTTTGGCGTTGTTCAGGCTCTGCTGATAGGCGCCGGCCACCCTGCCGCCGGCTTTTATTTTCCCCGGCAGCCCGGCTTGCTGAACGAAATGGTTTTCTATGAATTTCTGCGCTTCGTCGGCATCAGTAATTTTCTTGAGTTGCTGCTCGGCGGCAAAGTCCGATTCTTCTCTTTGTCGATTCAAGTCTGATAACTGCATTGCATCCTGGGCAAGCTGAATCTTCTGGCCGACATCGAACATCGCGCCGCCCAGACCGGACAACGCCTGACCGACCATTCCCGCGCCGGAATCGACGTTGACATTTGCGCGGGGCATCCGAGTAACCCCCGGCACTGATTGCGAATACTCAATCGGAAATTGCGCCATTATAAACCTTTAGTATATTCCGTGTTTCTTTGCCAAATAAGTATCTCTGTTGTATGTTCCCGCCGCTCCAAATCCAGTCAGCAACGTTGACCCGGCGCCGGTGTACCCGGCCATCTTGCCGGCTTTGCCACGCTGCCGAGCAATTCTTCCTTCCATCCGAGACAACGCGGCTCCTGAGCGAGCGGCAGTGGCTTCCTCCCTTCCAGTGTATCCAATTAAAAGATTTTCGAGTTCAAATTCGCTGGCCTGCTTTGCCTGAATCATCAGGGGGCTACCTGCCGTCGTTACCGCGCCGCCCGCGCCGAGACCGGCACGCAGCGTTCCCATCCGTCTTTCAGATTCCTCGGCCTGCCTGCGCTGTTGCAGAGCGGTTCTGGCTTCAATTTGTTTGGCTTCACGCTCTTGCAGGGCGGCGTTGTACTCCGCTAAATTTTCAGCAGATTTCCCCTCGGCGCTTGCAGCCATACCCGAATAAATCTGTCCACCAGCAGCAAGCCCGGTTCCAACTAACATTAAGGCAGCAGGAGCCATTGACAATCCTTTCTGGGTATGATACCATAAAATAAGCCACATACGGGTCGTAGCCCGAAAGTGGCTCTAATCAGATTCGTTATCGAGGAACGAATATGACTAAAAACATCATAACAAAACACTGCCGAAAGTGCAATCAAGTTGAATCTTTGTCTGAATTTTATAGCCATTTGTTGAACCAATTTGTTGTAATTGCCATATTAAATTTCGTCAAAAAAACGCACATAACAATCCGCCGCAATATCTCCAATGTACTTTTTCTTTCTATGTTCAAAATCAAAATTTAGATGTTCCACTGTTCGCACTCCTGCCTCGAACCCTGCCTTGACGTATGCTTCCAATCGCCGAATTTTTTTCTCTTTGCATACTATCGGTATCCACTCTTTTATAACGCGATAGCATACCACAATATGTTCTCCGGCGTATTTCGATAAATCAAACCAGCAAATCGCCGTCGTGTTATTTACCATTTTGATACCGCCAATGCCCAGGACTTTTTCTTCGTGTTCAAGTGTCCAGCAAAAGGTATCTTCTT